>JAUXFZ010000388.1 GCA_030622585.1 Myxococcales bacterium | reverse complement strand
CCGATCCCGCGAAAAGGGGACACGCTAGGCCTGCAAAACACCCACGATTCCAGCCACTTACGACCCACATCGCGACAACTCAGCTCGGGCTACATTGTCGCGGTGTGGGTCGCAAGTGGCCGAACTTAGGTCGCTTTCGAGGGGGGAGCGTGTCCCCGTTAAGGGGTGGGGAGGGGGGTGTTTGGGATCTTGCCTTCCATTCGGTGGGATACGAAGGCGTTCAGCGTCTCGTGTTGGAGATAGGGGTTTTGTTTGAGCTCGGCGTCGAGGGTGGAGACGGTGACAGGGCCGTAGTTGTGGCCGGGGTACATGCGGGTGTCTTTGGGTAGCGACTCCGTGAGGTGCTTGAGGGTTTTGTACATCACCTCGGGGTCGCCACCGACGAAGTCACAACGGCCGCAACCTTGGATGAAGAGTGTGTCGCCGGTCACGACCGCGTCACGAATGCGATAGGTCGTCGAGCCGGGCGTGTGCCCCGGGGTGTGCACCATCGTGATCTCGAGATGGTTGCCGACGCGGACCACGTCGCCTGGACTTTGACGCTGCAGGTTCTCGCAGTGGAACCCTGAAAAATCGATCTCCTCGCCTAGCATGTGCACCGGCACGTCCTTTCTCTCGAGGATCGCGTCGACGCGGTTCACATGATCGAAGTGACTGTGGGTGCAGAGAATGTTGCTGATCTCGACGTCCAGCCGCTTGGCTTCGTCGAGGATGAAGTCGGCATCCCACGCAGGGTCGACGACCGCACACTGCCGAGTGGCCTTGTCGCCGATGAAGTAAATGAAATTGTCCCACGGCCCGAGCTCGAACTGGTGGACGAAAATCTCTGGTTCCGCGCCCATCTCAAAGCTCCACGACGCTACGAATCGACTTGCCCTCGTGCATCAAATCGAAGGCGGTGTTGATCTCTTCGAGCGGCATCTTATGGGTGATCAAGTCATCGATGTTGATCTTGCCCTCCATATACCAGTCAACGATCTTCGGCACGTCGGTGCGCCCCTTCGCCCCTCCAAAGGCCGTGCCGCGCCAGACACGCCCGGTGACCAGCTGGAACGGACGCGTGGCAATCTCCTCGCCCGACGCGGCCACGCCAACGATCACGCTCTGCCCCCACCCCTTGTGGCAGCACTCGAGCGCTTGGCGCATCAGGTCGACGTTGCCGACGCACTCGAATGTGTAGTCGGCCCCGCCGCCGGTCAGGTCGACGAGATACGCCACCAGGTCCCCACCGACTTCCTTGGGGTTGACGAAGTGGGTCATTCCGAATCTTTCAGCAAGCTCGCGTCGCGCCGGGTTGATGTCGACGCCAATGATCTTGTCTGCGCCGACCATGCGGGCCCCCTGCACCACGTTGAGGCCGATGCCTCCAAGTCCGAAGACGACGACGTTGGCGCCGGCCTCGACCTTGGCCGTGTTGATGACGGCGCCGATCCCGGTCGTCACGCCGCACCCGATGTAGCAAACCTTATCAAACGGCGCGTCCTCGCGGATCTTCGCCACGGCGATCTCCGGGACCACGGTGTACTCAGCAAACGTCGACGTGCCCATGTAGTGATAGAGCGTCTCGTTCCCAAGCGAGAAGCGGCTACTCTCGTCTGGCATCAGACCGCGCCCCTGCGTTGAACGCACCGCCTGGCACAGATTCGTCTTCCCCGAAGTGCAGTACTCGCAGTTGCGGCACTCGGGAACGTACAGGGGAATCACATGGTCACCGGGCTTCAACGACGTCACGCCCGGACCCACCTCGGCCACCACTCCGGCGCCCTCATGACCGAGCACTGACGGAAAAATCCCCTCTGGATCGGCGCCCGACAAGGTGTACGCGTCGGTGTGGCAGATGCCCGTAGCCTTGATCTCGATGAGCACCTCGCCTGCGCGGGGTCCCTCGAGCTGTACTGTCTCTATGGATAGTGGTTTGCCGGCTTCATGTGCGACCGCAGCGCGAACTTCCATGGGATCCCTCCGTGAATGACCGTAGGTACGCTTGTGGCAACGGGATTTCAATGGGAAACGCCGGCTGCCGATTGGCGGGACCTCAGAAGCGGCGCTAGGTTGAAGGCGTGCGCCGGCCCATCCCAGGCATTGCGGTTCTACTCGCGTACGCGATTGCGCCCGGTGCCGGTGAGCTGACCGAGAACGTCGCTCACTTCGTGCTCGATGGGCACGCGGCACACGGGCAGCACGAAGCCGAGGAAACGCCGAGCCGAGACGCGCACGGCTGCTCTGGCCCCTTTCAAACCTGCCCCTGCCACGGAACGAGCGCATTTGTCGCGGACAGCGGGCCGGTCGAGATCGGTGTCGCTGAGTATGAAGTCGCGACACTCCAGTGGTTCGTCGCCAACCTCGAAGCCGACGGCGTGTTGACCGGCGTCTTTCGTCCTCCGATCGCCTAGCTCTGTCGTTCTAGGGACTAGTGCGTCCACTACGAGCGCGCGCCGGCGGGAGATCGCTGAACGCGGAGTTCAGCAGCATCCGAGGGCGCGTGCGCGAACCTTCAACACCGAGATTGCCCCGACGGGCGGGGCAAAGGAGAGACAGATGAACTTCGCAGCTTGGCTGCGCGCGAGCATTGCCATTCTCGCGCTTCAATTGGCGTCTACAGGCGCGTTGGCCGATGAGGGCCCGGCATCAACCCCCGTATCGCTGTCCGCGATGCTCGAACACGCCGACGAGCATGCGCCGCGCATGATCGTCGGCCGAGCGGAGCTCCAACATGGCCAGGCGGCCGTCGACGGCGCGGCGGTCGTACTGCCCAGCAACTTGAGAGCGGGCGCCGCGGCCGGGCCACGAATCGTCGAAGGTTCTCGGGGCGTGGATTTCCAGGTCTGGCTCCGGCAACCGATCGAAATTGCGGGCGAGCGGAAGCAACGCCGTGAGGCCGCGGCGAAGTTCAAGGAACTGACGGGCAAGGAGCTCGAGGAAACTCGCTGGATCGTACACCGTGAAGTGCACGCGGCGTTCCACGCGGCACTCGTCGCGCGAGAGCGTTGGCGCGTCGTGGACAGGCTCCTGGTATCGACCGAGGAGCTGGTGTCGGTCGCGGAGCGCCGTCTTCAAGCTGGAGACATCTCGCCCCTCGCGGTCCGCCTGGCCGAAGGCGAGCTTGCGCAAGCGCGGCAGGCGGCACTCGCTGCAGAGCGTGGATATCGCACGGCCCAGCTCGACCTCGCCGAGGTCGCAGGTTGGCCACCAGACCCACTGCCAGACCCGGTCGGCGAGCTGGATGAACCGAGGCGCGCACCCCCAGCCCAAGATCTGATCCGTCTGGCGCTTCGGGAGCACCCTGGCATCGCCGCGCGGGCGAGCGCAGTCGAGGAAGCGGAAGCACGGGTCAGACTGGAGAACCGAGAGGCTTGGCCGAAACCCGCGCTCGGCGTGATCTACACCCGCGAGTCGCAGCCAAGAATCGGCGACTACGAGCACGTCGTCCTCGGAACGCTCGGCCTGCCGATTCCCCTATCCCAGCGAAATCAGCAGGGACGCGCTCGCGCGAGGGCCGATCTCGCTGTCCGGCAAGCCGAACAAGAAGCCTTCCGACAAGCACTGCAGGCGCGTCTCGCGCGCGCGTCCACCGCGGTCGATTCCGACGCGCGCCGTATCGCCGCATACGGAACGGAGATCCTTCCCGCTTTCGAGAGCAACCTCGCGCTCCTACGCCGTGCCTTCGAACTCGGCGAGGTCGACCTATTGCAAGTGCTGGTGGCACGGGAGCGACTCCACAGGATTCAACAAGACGCGTTGACCGCGCACCAAGATT
>JAUXFZ010000456.1 GCA_030622585.1 Myxococcales bacterium | reverse complement strand
GAGTAGTGACCATCCATGACGTCGGCTCCGAGACACCAGAGTTGGTCGTATTGCCTGAGGGCCGCGGCCACGCCCGGCAGGCTTCGCAGGTACGCGGATCCGAAAAAGCCAGAGAGATCGAGGTGCTCCGTGTCGGGTGGCTCGTTCGGCCAGCGGTCGCCTTCGACGAAGTCGACGATGCCCACGCCGTGGCCCTGGCGCGCGAGCTCCTCGGTGCATACGCTCATCATGGCCTCATCGCCGAGACTTCCCGGGTGAGACGGTGGAAGCAGAAGGGTCCGAGGCGTCCCCACATCGCGCTGTCGACCGCGAAGCGCGCGCGCTGCACGGGCGGTTCCTACTGCTGCGCGGGCTTGGAAATCTCGCCTCCAGGTCGTCATGCCGCCTCCGTCATCAAGTGGTCTGCCGGCTCAGCATCAGAGTGACTTGCGACCAGAGCTCGCGCACGAGCGCGGGCGCCAGTAGATACATGCCCGCGGCGTAAACCGCCGAGCCGACCGCTATGCTCAGAAATAGCTCTGGCCCAGGGCTGAGAGAGAACCGCTGAACGATGACGATCGCAACCACCATGAGGGCAGAGGACAGCGCAGCCGGCGCGAAATTCGTGAAGTAGCGTCGCGGCGACACATCGATCAGACGGCGAAGCGCGAAGAGGTCGAGCGGGATCAGCACGTACGCTCTGATGACATAAGCGGCGGCGAGTGCAACGATACCCCACCGAACGGCGATGAAGAACGCCACGACGTTCACCGTCGTGTGTACCGTCAACAGTTTGAGGCGAATGTCGGGCCTCCCGATGCCAACGTAGACCGCGAAATTGTAGTAGCTGATGGCATGTACTACCCCGATCAGTGCGAGGACCCGAAGCACGACGCCGCTCTCCGTAAACTGCTCTCCGAATATCAGCGGGACGGCCGTGGGCGCCACGACGGAGACTCCGATGAAGACCGGCGTTGCGACGACGCTCGCGGCCTGCGTGGAACGGTAGAACGCCTCGCGCATTCGATCCGGCTGTCCCTGGAGCCGAGAGAACGCCGAAAACGCAACGACCGTTCCGGTCTTCGCCATGACCTGCGTCATCACGGTCAGAACGCGATAGGCAACCGCATAGTAGCCGAGGGCCACTCCGCCCAGGAACACGCCGATGAGGAAGTCATCCGACCGTCGATTCAGAAAGTCCAAGAGACTCGCTCCGACCAGGTGAAGGCTGAATCCCAGAAGATCACGCAAGTGACGCATGGAGAATGTGAGCCGAGGCCACCAAGCCGCGGCACCCCACACCGCGAGCACCTCCGCTAGACCGCCCAGGAGTTGCTGAACGACCAACGCGTAGACGCCCCATCCCGCAACGGCGGCGACCACGCCGGCCACCCCACCAACGAACGCCCCGAAGATCGAACGAACGGCGAGCAAGCGAAACTCCAATCGCCGCTGCAACAAGCCCACGGGTACGGCAACCAGCGCGCGAAGCGGAAGGATCGCAGACAACCAGCGCACGACCGGGGCCAGGTCGGGCGCGTCGTAGAGCTTCGCGACCCATCCGGCGGACGCCCAGAGCACCGCTCCCATGAGCGCACTCAGGATGATATTGCTCCAAAACGCGGTGCTCTCGTGCGCGGGCTCGAGGTCCTCGCGCTGCGTAATCGCGGCGGAGAAACCCTGCCGCACCAGCACTTCCAGCAGCGCGATGAACACCCCGGCCATCGCCACGAGCCCAAAATCGGCGGGCGTCAGTAGCCGGGCCAGGACGACGAACACCGCTAGCGAAAGGCCTCGCCCACCCAGGGACTGGATGACGGTCCAGAAGACTCCTTTTACTGCGCGGCGCTCGAGGTCGCTCACGAGAGCTCCCGCGTCGCACACTCAAAGCGGGCTCGGCGCGCTCTAAACGCGACGTCCAGGAGTGGCCGGTCCCGACGCCAGCGTTCTTGCTCGCTCTCGGAGGTCCTCTGCCAAACAGCGGCGAGCTCGTCTCCCTCGGCCAACTCGACCACTCGCTGGTACACGCCCTGGAGGACGATGTGGCCTCGCGGATCGAGCGGCGGCACGCCCCGAAGCCAATCGAGAGCAACCAATGCAGCGCCGAAATCAGCCAAGAGTTGCGCGGACCCATTCGCGCGCCGCGTAACCCCGACGAGATAACCGAGGGCCGTACCGAGGACGTGGATGTCTTCGACCGTGCGAAAAGGCTTCACGTATTCAGTGAAACCGTCGCCAGGCAATCGCTCTCCTGCACGCACTTCCACATGGCGAAGCTCGAGGCGCGCATGTGGAATCTCGGGGGCGAAAGGCGTTGGGGCGTGCGCCTGAAACGTGACTCCCGCACGGTCGGCGGGAATCCGAACGACGGCCAAATCAGGACGGCCGTCAGGCTTTTCACCAACCTTGGCAGCGACGAGCAAATCCTTGGCCAAGTTTCCGAAGGTGACGAAGGTCTTGGTTCCGTTGAGCTCGTCTCGCCCCCCCACCCGCTCGAGCGTCGTCTTCATCGCGCGTGGATGTGTTCCTTCGTCCTCCGTGACGCACAGCGCGCACGGCAGCTGGGTTTCAGGAGACAGTTGCTGCAGGGCGGCCGGGTACCCAGCCGCGAACGCGAGCCCTAAGCGATCGACACGCGAGGCGGTAAGCACGGCCGCAGCAAAAGGTGCCGCCCCCGCGTCGCGAGCGGCTTGGTACGCACTCCAAACCCACCGTAGCTCCCGTTCCGGCTCCGCTGCAGTGCCCGCCCCGAGAACATCGAGCAATTCCGGCCCGGTCTCTCCCACGGCGGGAACGTAGCACCCAGGCATTTCGTCAGCGACATCTCGTTGACGAGAGCCGGAAAGACCGCGATAACTCCCCCCTCTCGACCGGCACGGAGCGGGCTCTATGTAGTCGAGACGAAGCAACCCATCGGAGGAAGAACAAGCCATGTCAGAGCTCAACGGCAGCAAGACCCACGAAAATCTCAAGGCCGCATTTGCGGGCGAGTCCCAGGCGAACCGACGCTACCTTTACTTTGCGAAGGTCGCCGACGTCGAAGGGTACCCTCAGGTTGCGGGCAATTTCCGCGACACGGCCGAGGGAGAGACCGGCCATGCGCACGGACACCTCGACTACCTCAAGAAGGTTGGCGACCCGGCCACGGGCCTGCCGATCGGAGACACCTCGCTCAACCTCGCGGCTGCAGTCGCTGGGGAGACCCACGAGTACACCGACATGTACCCTGGTTTCGCGAAGACCGCGCGTGAAGAGGGCCACAACGAGATCGCCGACTGGTTCGAAACCTTGGCCAAAGCCGAGAAGTCCCATGCGG
>JAUXFZ010000223.1 GCA_030622585.1 Myxococcales bacterium | reverse complement strand
TTATCGCCCTGCTGAGCTTGACGGCTGCGGCTTGTCGCTTCGCGCGAAGTGCGAGCGCGACCCGCGAAGCCTCTTCGAGCGCCTCGTCGAACTCCCTTTGGTATCGTTCGAGACGCTCCTCGTACCGCTCGAGCGAGTCGAGCTCTGCGGCGGCCTCGTCGCGGTACGCGAGGATGTCCGCGCCGGTGTCGCCGTACTTCCTCTTGATGCGTGACAGACGATCGAGCTGATCTTCGAGCGCTCCAAGCCGGTTCGGATCGAACGAAAGGTCGCGTGCGTAGCTCCCGAGCTCCGCCGCCGCGTCTTCGAGCTGCACGAGGGCGTCGCGAACTTGTGCCGCCATAGGAGCGAGACTCGGATCAAAAGCAGAGGCTTGATCCACCGAAGCAGCGATTCGTGCGACCGCACCACAGATCGAGCTATCGTCCGAATAGAGCTGTGCTTCCGCTTCTCCGGCTGCAGTGCCGAGCTTTTCTGCGTGCCGAAGTCGCTCACACTCGACGACGAGTGCCCCCTCGTTCTCTAGCGCTTCCCGCAGGCTTTCGATCTCATTGACCTGGTAGCGCAGCAGATCCTCCCGGTCGGCCTTGCCACGCTCCTCGGTCACGACTTCTTCGAGCCGTGCTCCGGCCTCCAAGAGCGCTGCATGAGCTTGCCCGACATCGTCGAGGAGCGACGTGTGTCTCGCGAATGCATCGAGGTACGTCAGATGATGTCGGGAGTCGGCCAGTGTGTGATACTCGTGCTGTGACGAGATGTCCGCCAGGCCCTTGGTCACTTCCTTGAGCTGGGCGAGCGTGGCAAGCCGTCCGTTGATGTACGCTCGCGTTCGGCCCGTCGCGCTCACGACTCGGCGGATCAACAGCTCCCCTTCGGTCTCGACGCCCTGATCGCGCAGGGCGCTAAGCGCCTCGGGCTGCTCGCTGAGGTCGAAAAGAGCCTCGACCTCGGCGGCCTCGGCGTCCGTGCGAACCACTTCAGGGCGTCCCCGCGCCCCTAGTACCAGCTGAAGAGCATCGACCAGGATTGATTTCCCCGCACCGGTCTCACCGGTGACGATGTTGAGCCCGGGGCTGAGCTCGACTTCGAGGGCTTCGATGATGGCGAAGCTCCGGACGCGGAGGCACGTCAGCACGGCGGAGGACCTAGCACAGGCGTTGCGCTGGCGCTGCACAAGCGCTAGCAATCGTCGGGAATGGCCTCGTCGTCCGAAATTCGGGAATCGTTCCTGCGGTTCTTTGCCGAGCGTGAGCACGAAACGGTCTCGTCCGGTCCGCTCGTCCCGCCCAACGACCCCACGTTCATGTTCGCGAATGCCGGCATGGTGCAGTTCAAGGACGTCTTTACCGGCAAGGAGGAGCGCCCGTACTCGCGCGCAACCACGTCACAGAAGTGCATTCGTATCAGCGGCAAGCACAACGACCTCGAGAATGTCGGTGTCACCGCGCGTCACCACACCTTCTTCGAGATGCTCGGCAATTTCTCATTTGGGAACTATTTCAAGCAAGACGCCATCAAATTCGCCTGGGACTACCTGACCGACACGCTCGAGCTCGATCCGGAGCGGCTAGTCGTCACCGTGTTCGGTGGCGAGGATGGCCTCGCGCCCGCTGACGACGAAGCGGCGGCGGTCTGGAAGAACGTCACAGGGTTCCCGGACGAGCGCATCATCCGCTGCGGCGCCAAAGACAACTTCTGGCAAATGGGTGACACCGGTCCTTGCGGCCCGTGTTCCGAGATTCACTACGCCCTCGGCATCGACGACATCGACCCCCGCAGTTTCGGCGATGAGCCGGCTGCCGACGGACGCGGTTGGTTCGAGCTGTGGAACCTCGTGTTCATGCAGTTCGAGCGCCATGAAGGCGGCAAGATGGAGCCATTGCCGGCTCCGTCGATCGACACGGGCGCGGGTCTCGAGCGCATTGCCGTCGTCAAGCAGGGTGTCCTGAGCAACTACGACACCGACCTCTTGCGGCCGGTGGTCGATTTAGCGGCCGAGATTTCTGGAAAGCGCTATCAATCGAGCCAGTCCGAGGACGACGTAAGCATGCGGGTCATCGCCGACCACGCTCGGACCGCGGCATTCCTGATCTCCGAAGGCGTGTTTCCCGACAAAGATGGCCGGGCATACGTCCTTCGCCGGGTGATGCGCCGGGCGATTCGCCACGGGCACAGACTCGGCATTGGCGAGCCCTTCTTGCATCATTGTGCCCTTCAAGTCGCGGATAACATGGGCGACGTCTACCCTCAGCTCAGCGAGCGCCGCGCCCTGATCGAGGAGATCACATATCAAGAGGAAGAGCGCTTCCGCCGCACCATGGACCGCGGCCTGCAGCTCATCGCCGACAACGACGAATGGGTTGAGCGGGACGGCACCCGTTCGCTCCCGGGCAAGGTCGCGTTTCGCCTCTACGATACGTACGGATTTCCGCTCGGGCTCCAAGAAGTCATCGGGCAAGAGCAAGGCTTCGAAGTCGATCAGGACGGGTTCAATGAAGAGCTCGAGCGGGCTCGTGTGCGCAGCCAGGGCTCCAAGATCGGCAGCAGTGCGGTGGCCAAAGTGTATCCCGCGCTGTTGCAACAGATTGGAGCGGTGGAGTTTGTCGGGTACGAAACGCAAAGCGCCCAAAGCGAAGTCCTCGCGCTGGTCGCAGACGGTGGTCCCGTCGACGAGCTCGGCAACGGCGCGGAGGGCGAGATCATCACGCGTGCGACTCCGTTCTATCCCGAGCAAGGCGGCCAGGTGGGCGACCGCGGAGTCATCGAGCTCGAGGGCTCGCGCTTCGAAGTCGAAGACACACACAAGCCCGTCGATGGGCTGATCGCGCATCGAGGCAAAGTCGTTTCCGGCTCGTTCCAAACGGGGGCCGAGGTCGAGCTCCTCGTAGACCATGAGCTCAGGAGCGCGACGCGCCGCAACCACAGCGCGACCCATCTCCTGCACTGGGCCTTACGCCAGGTCGTCGGCGACACCGTGGCTCAGAAGGGTTCGCTCGTCGGTCCGGCTCGCCTTCGCTTCGACTACAGCGGTACCCGCCCGCTCGAAGCCGACGAGATCGAGCACATCGAGAACCTGGTCAACGCTCGGGTGCTCGAGAACACCGACATCACGACTGAGACCCTTCCCATGGACGAAGCCAAGGCGCGCGGTGCGATCGGCATCTTCGAGGAGAAGTATGGGGACGTCGTTCGGATGCTTACCATCGGCCCTTCACTCGAGCTCTGTGGCGGCACCCACGCGTATCGCACCGGCGACATCGGTTTGTTCAAGGTCCTCTCCGAGACGGGTCTTGCCGCTGGCGTGCGCCGCATCGAGGCGACGACGGGACTCAACGCACTTGGGCATCTGCGTCGCGTCGAATCGGAGCTCACGGGTGCGGCGGCGTTGCTCAAGGCGCCGGCCTCGAAGCTTCGCGAGAGAGTCGAGCGTCTAGTGGAGCAGCAGAAGGAATCGCAGCGCGAGATCGAGCGTTTGAAACGCTCGCTGATGTCCGGTGATAGCGCCGATCTTTCAGCGGAAGCGCGCGAAGTCGATGGTGCTCGCGTGCTCGGGGCGACGGTCGAGCTTGGTGATGCCGGTGCGCTTCGCGAGATGGCCGACCAGTTGCGGGACAAACTTGCGCCTGCGGTCATCCTGCTTGGATCGGCCAGCAAGGACGGCAAGAAGGCGTTGCTCGTCTGTAGCGTTTCGAAGGACCTCGTTGGTCGCTTCCGGGCGGGTGACATCGTCAAAGCCGCGGCGATGGTCGTGGGCGGGAACGGTGGAGGTCGCCCCGATTTTGCCCAGGCCGGCGGGCCCGACCCGAGCAAGCTCGGCGAAGCGGTCACCAAAGTGTACGAGCTCGTGGGCGCCCCTTAGATGTCTGCGAAATCCCAGCTCATCGGCGCGGGGATCAACCTCTATCTCAGCTCGCGATCTGCCAAGTACGCGCTGCACACAGTCGGCCGAGTGTTCCGAGGTGGGCGCCGTCGCGCGCAGCTCTACTACCGTGCCGACGATCCCTACAGCCACCTGTTGGTTCAGGCTGCCCGGCGATTGGCGAGCGAGTACGGGCTCGAGATCGAGATCGTTCCGGTCGCCCACCCCAGCACTGCCGCCAACCCCGCGCCGGATATGCTGCTGCATCACGCGGTCCGCGATGCGTCCATCTTGGCCGAGAGCTATGGGCTGAGTTTCCCGCCGAATGCTGTGCCGCCTTCCGAAGGCCGCGCGCGACGCGCTCACGCCGTGCTGCTCGAACGCCGCCCTGCCGATGAACAGCTGCGCATCGCGGCGGAACTGGGAGAAGCGGTCTGGGGTGACGACGGCGCGGCGGTCGCCGCGATCGTCGAGCAGCACGGGAGCGTGTCAGGCGAAGAGGTCCGGCCCGCACTCGAAGCCAACTATGCTTCCCTCGAGCGTGCCGGGCACTACCAACCGGGGATGCTGCGCTACGGAGGCGAGTGGTACTGGGGTATCGACCGCCTCCACTATCTCGAAGAAAGGCTCCGAAGAGAAGGGCTCGAAGGCAGCGTCGATCTGACGTGCGGCCCCGCGCCGGGCCTGGCGTCGATCATTCGGCGAGCGACCGGGAGCCAACCGCGCATCGAGGTCTTCGTTTCGTTCCGCAGCCCCTACTCGTATCTCGCGATTCCCCAGTTGATCGAGCTTCGGGACCGTCACGGCGTCGACGTCACCGTTCGCCCCGTCCTTCCCATGGTGATGCGCGGCCTGCCCGTCCCGCGAGCGAAGAGGCTCTACATCGTGCATGACGCGAAGCGCGAGGCCGATCGCCTCGGGATCCCGTTTGGCCATGTCTGTGATCCGCTGGGGAAGGGCATCGGCCACTGCATGGCGTTGTTTTTCACCTGCGCTGCCGGCACGGGGCGCGAACTCGAGCTGGCACGTTCGCTCATGCAGGGCATCTGGTCCGAGGCCCGGGATGTCGCGGATGTTCCTGACCTCGTGTTTCTTGCCGAGCGCGCCGGCATCAGCGAGGCGGAGGTGCGGGCGGCCATCGAGGACAGTAGCTGGAAAGAGAAGGGCAAAGCGAACCGAGAGGCCCTCACGGACCTGGGCTTTTGGGGTGTCCCCTCTCTTCACATCGGAGCCTATTCTACGTGGGGACAGGACCGCATTCCGATCCTCGAAGCTGAAATCGCTCGTTTTTCTTCGCCCGTCTGAGGTTCTTTTCGCGTGAAAGACTTTACGGGAGGTCGATTTCCTGTGACATTGATCACGTGACCGTCCTCGAAGAGAAGCTGGCCGGGGTGGACCAGGC
>JAUXFZ010000217.1 GCA_030622585.1 Myxococcales bacterium | reverse complement strand
CTGCGAACCGCTTGAGCATGCCGCCCAAGCGCGCGATGCGGATCGCCCAACAACTCTACGAAGGCATCACGCTCGGCCGCGGCAAGAACGCAGAAGGCGTGGGTCTCATCACCTACATGCGTACGGACAGCGTACGGCTTTCCCCAGACGCCGTGAACGATTGCCGAGAGTACATCGGCAAGAAGTACGGCAAAGACTCCGTTCCCGAGAAGCCGAACTTCTTCAAGGTCAAGAAGCAGAACGTGCAGGATGCTCACGAAGCGATTCGTCCGACGCAGCTCGATTTGCCGCCCGAAGCGGTGAGCAAGTACCTGACCGACCCTCAGCGGCGGCTCTACAAGCTGATCTGGGATCGCTTTGTCGCGTCGCAGATGACCCCGGCCGTGTTCGACCAGACGGGTGTCGAGATCGAAGCGACCGCAGGCGGCCGCACCTACGGGCTTCGCGCGAGCGGCAGCGTGCTCAAGATTCCTGGCTGGCGCGCCGTGTACGGAGCCACCACCGAGCCGCTTGCCGGTGAGGAGCCAAGCCCTGAAGACCGAACCGATGACGACGACAGTCTCCCCGAGCTCGGCGAGGGGGAGGGGCTTCATCTGGTGATTCCACCGGGCGTCGAGTCGCATCACAAACAGACGGAGCCGCCGCCGCTCTTCACGGAGGCGACGCTCGTGAAGAAGCTGGAGGAAGAAGGCATCGGCCGCCCGAGCACCTATGCCGAGATCATAAGCAAGGTCGAGCAGCGCTCCTATGTCGAGAAGGACGGCAACAAGCTCGTGCCGACACCGGTCGGGACGTTGGTGATCGAGAAGCTGGTTGCAGGCAACTTCGACCTCGCGGACATCGGCTTCACGCGGAAGCTCGAAGAGGACCTCGACGCTGTAGGCGAGGCTCGCGCAAAGCGTCTCGACGTGCTTCAGCCGTTCCACGACCGGTTGCAGGCGCAGATCGCGCACGCGGTCGAGGACAAGGGGAAGTGGTGGCCCGAGCCGGTCGAAACCGGAGAGAAGTGTCCCGAGTCGGGTGACCCATTGGTGAAACGCTGGGGGCGTAACGGGCCGTTCATCGGCTGCACGAAGTACCCCGAGTGCCGCTACACGCTCAACATCGGCCCCGACGGGGAGGTCGAGGCGCCCAAAGAGCCGGAGCTCACCGAGTACGACTGCCACGAGTGCGGCGCGAAGATGACCAAGCGCTGGGGTCGCAACGGCTGGTTCCTCGGATGTTCGAAATACCCCGAGTGCAAGCACACGCGTGCCGTGCCGCTCGGCTACAAGTGCCCGAAGTGCAAGACGGGCGACATCGTCCCCATCAAGCCGAAGGGCCGCGGGCGTCCGTTCTATGGTTGCACCAACTATCGCTTGGAAGAGCCGTGCGATTTCCGCGTGTGGCAAAAGCCGATTGGGATCAAATGCCCGAAGTGCGGCAGCGATTTTCTGGTGGCGATGGGCGGCAAGAAAAACCCCAAGCTCAAGTGCGTCAACGAGACTTGTGACTTCGAGCGCCCCTACGATCCCAGCGAGTTGCTCGACGAGAGCGAGTCGCAGGAGACGCCGCCTGCAGCCGGGTCCGCCGCAGGGTAAGGTTCGGGCGTGGCAGATGTAGTCGTCATTGGTGCGGGGCTCGCCGGCACCGAGTGTGCTTGGCAATTGGCGGAGCGGGGCGTCTCGGTGCGCTTGGTGGAGCAGAAGCCATCGTCGCGGACCCCCGCGCAACACTCGGACCAAATGGCCGAGCTCGTGTGCTCCAACTCATTCCGGGGTGCCGCCATACACAACGCGGTGGGCCTTCTCAAAGAAGAGATGCGGCGCGCCGGCTCACTGGTGATGGAGGTCGGGGAGCTGCATCGCGTGCCGGCCGGTGGGGCGTTCGCCGTCGACCGCGACCAGTTCAGCGCGGAAATCACTCGGCGCATGCAGGCGCATTCACTCATTGAAGTGGTTAATGAAGTAGTCGACGGGATTCCCGAACAGCGCCCGGTGGTCATCGCGACCGGTCCGCTCACTGCGGGGGGTCTCGCGAACGAACTCGCCGTGGCCGTGGGTGCCGAGCACTTGGCCTACTACGACGCGATTGCGCCGATCGTATCGGCCGACTCGATCAACTTCGACCGTGCGTTCCGAGCGTCGCGATACGACAAGGGCGGGGATGCCGCCTACGTGAACTGCCCGCTCGACGAAGCAGAATACGCCGCCTTCGTCCAGGCACTTCTCGATGCAGACAAAGTCAGCCCTCGCGAGTTCGAGAAGGTGCGCTACTTCGAAGGTTGTCTCCCGATCGAGGTCCTGGCCTCGCGGGGTCACAAGACTTTGTCCTTCGGGTGCATGAAGCCCGTCGGGTTGACCGATCCCCGCACCGGGCGCTGGCCCCACGCCGTGGTGCAACTCCGTCAAGAAGACGAGGCGGGCACGGCATTCAACATGGTCGGTTTCCAGACGCGAATGAAGTGGCCGGAGCAAAAGCGGGTGTTTCGAATGATCCCGGGCCTCGAGAACGCCGAGTTCGAACGGCTTGGAAGCGTGCATCGCAACACGTTTGTCGATTCGCCTAAGGTGCTCGACGACGATCTGGCGCTCGCGTCGCGGCCCGGTGTGTACCTCGCTGGTCAGATCAGTGGCGTCGAAGGATATGTCGAAAGTGCCGCGTGCGGGATGCTGCTTGGCATCAAGCTAGCCCACGAGGCACATGGGCTCGAGTTCTCGTTTCCGCCTCCGACGACGATGCTCGGGGGGATGGTCGGCCATTTGCGTGCGCCGAACGACGACTTCCAGCCGTCGAACGTGATGTTCAGCATGGTGCCGCCGATCGAAGGGCGACGGATGAAGAAGCGTGCTCGGCGGGACCTGCAGTCGGAGCGCGCATTGCAGGATCTCGAGACGTGGCTGACCGACGTGGTAGAGTCGAACGATGAGCGCAACCGATCCGCTCGAACAACAGATCGACGCCTTCGCTCAGTACCTGGCCGATGAGCGCAGGGCTTCGGCGCGCACCGTCGAGACGTACATTCGCGACCTGCGGAGCTTCCGTGACTACGTCCGCGAAGAAGGGCTGCCGGCAGACGCGCGCAAGCTCGACATCGTTGCGCTGAGGGGGTTCTTGGCGAGCCTGTTCGGTTCGAACCAGGCCAGCACGATGAAGAAGAAGGTGAGCGCCATTCGTTCCCTGTTCAAGTTCCTCTTGAAGCGCCAGATCATCGAACGGAACCCAGCGGCTGCGTTGCGCTCGCCGAAGATCGCACAATCGTTGCCGCGGTTCCTCACGGTCGAGCAGGCGTTTCGCGTGATGGAGGCGCCCCCGAAGGAGAAGAAACGCGCCAAGCCGCTCAAGGCGCGCGACCAGGCGCTGCTCGAGACCCTGTATGGAACCGGCGTGCGCGTTAGCGAGCTCGCGGGCATGAATATCGACCATTGCGACTTCACGGAGTCGGAGGTGCGCGTCCTCGGTAAGGGTGGCAAGGAGCGCGTCGTGCCTCTCGGCAAGTCCGCGGTCGAGGCGATTCAGGCCTACTTGCCCGAGCGCGGGGTTCTGCTGGAGAGGGCGAAGCAAGGCGAGCCAGGCGCGCTTTGGCTGTCACGCAGCGGCCGTAGACTGAGCGTTCGGCAGGTGCAGAACGTCGTTCGGCGTCATGGGACGCTTGGGGCAGGTCGCGGCGACCTTCATCCTCACGCCATGCGGCACACCTGTGCCACCCATCTGCTCGACGCAGGCGCCGACCTCCGCTCGATTCAGGAGCTACTCGGCCACTCGAGCTTGTCGACGACGCAACGATACACTCACGTCAGCGTCGATCGGCTGATGGAAGTATATGACCGCGCTCACCCGCTTGCTCGGGACAAGACCCGCGACGGTTGACAGCCCGGCAGGCCGACTTAGGGTGCCTCGAGCGCAGATGAACCAATCAGATCCGCCTATTTTTCGTTCCACAACCATCGTTGCCGTACGTCGAGACGGCCGGGCCGCCATGGCTGGAGATGGCCAAGTGTCCCTCGGCCAGACGATCATGAAAGGCCAGGCTCGCAAAGTTCGGCGCATCGCCGACGGCAAGGTCGTGACCGGGTTCGCCGGGGCGACGGCGGACGCCTTTACGCTCCTCGATCGGTTCGAGGCGAAGCTCAAAGAGCATCGGGGTAGCCTGCAACGCTCCGCGGTCGAGCTCGCCAAGGACTGGCGGACCGACCGGTATCTTCGGCGGCTCGAAGCGATGCTGGTCGTGATGGACACGGAGGCGACGTTCTTGATCAGCGGGACAGGGGATGTCATCCAGCCGGACGAAGGCGTGATCGCGATCGGCTCGGGAGGCTCGTACGCCTTGGCTGCGGCGCGCGCGCTCCTGCGCAATACCGACTTGTCGGCGGCCGAGGTCGCGCGCAGCCCACTCGAGATCGCCGCCGAGATCTGCGTCTACACAAACAACGAGATTCTCGTCGAGGAGCTGGGCGGATGACGTTAGGGAACTTCACCCCACGCGAGACGGTTGGCGAGCTCGACCGGTACATCATCGGGCAGCACAAGGCCAAGCGCGCGGTCGCCATCGCGCTTCGCAATCGCTGGCGTCGACAGCATGTGACGAGCGACCTCCGCGACGAGATCGCGCCGCGCAACATCATCATGATCGGGCCCACGGGTGTCGGTAAGACCGAAATCGCTCGCCGGCTAGCGAAACTCGCACGCGCTCCCTTCGTTAAAGTCGAGGCGTCGAAGTTCACTGAGGTGGGGTACGTCGGACGCGATGTCGAATCGATGATTCGCGACTTGGTCGAGAACGCGATCCAGATCTGCGAAAAGGAAGCCCTCGAAGGCGTCCAGACGCGTGCGCAGGAGGCCGCCGAAGAGCGGCTCGCCAAGATGGTGCTGGCCACGCAACGGCCACTGGCCCAGCCGGCCCAGCCGGAGCAGCCTGAGCCGGGCCCGCAGACCCATCAGTTCGGGCCACTGAGCTTCCAGATCACCCCGCAGCAAGCGCAGCAGCCGCAGCCGTTCTATTCGGACAGCGAGCTCAACGACATCCGCCAGCAGTTGCGCAACGGCAACCTCGATGATGACGAGGTGGAGCTCGACGTCACCGATACCAACAATCCGTTCATGACCATCTTCGGCGCGCAGGGCACCGAAGAGGTCAACCTGCAAGACATGATGTCGCAGATGCCAGGGTTCAAAGGGAAGACGAAGCGGCGCCGGCTCAAGGTCCCCGACGCGCTCGAGGTTCTCAAGCAGCAAGAGGCCAAGAAGCTCATCGACCACGACAAGGTCCAGCGCGACGCAGTGCAACGCACCGAACAGGCGGGCATCGTTTTCCTGGATGAGATCGACAAGGTG
>JAUXFZ010000064.1 GCA_030622585.1 Myxococcales bacterium | reverse complement strand
GGTTGGTGGAATTGAGACGGCGGAGCAGGCGTGGGAGCGGATCGAAGCCGGGGCGACCTTGGTGCAGGTGTACACGGCGTTCATCTATGAGGGGCCATGGTTGCCCAGCCGACTCGCGAAGGGCGTCGGAGGGCTCGCCCAACAGCGCTAGCGATGGTGAGGCGACAGCGTCTACGCCACACGGCGTTTGACGGTGTTGGCCTGGTGTTGTGGATGGATTTGTTGCTGGTCGGCAATCAGGCCAAGCACGGTCGCGACGTGGTACTAAGCGTTACTGACATGTCACCCAAACGCGATACAGCTCAAACCCTCGTAGCCCTAGGCGCGATTCTGTTCCTGCTCGGCCTGTTCAGTGGATTCGCGATACCGATGATGACGAATCCCAGGATGGGCCTCTCCGGACATCTCGAAGGCGTGATGAACGGGACATTCCTGATAGTCGTCGGCCTTGCTTGGGCCCGGCTACACCTTTCGGACCGGGCCGCCGGGATAGCGTTCTGGTCGCTGGTCTACGGCACGTTTGCCAATTGGGTTTTCGTCACCTTTGCAGCCATCTACGGAACCATCGCCATGACTCCGATTGCCGGTGCGGGGCATTCAGGCGCTCCGTGGCAAGAGACCCTGGTGACGGTCGGGCTCGGTTCTGTCGGTGTGGCGATGGTCGTTGGGTGCGGCTTACTCGTGTGGGGTTTTGTTCGTAAGCCGTCATCCAGCCAAGCCCAGGGCGCCTAAGCCACCTTCACGAAGCTCTCGTCGACCTTCCGAGAGAGCCTTCCCCGTTTGAACTCGCAGAGTTCGCCGCCGCTCGAGCGTCGCTAGAGGGCGAACGGCTCGCTCTCCCAACCCCAGGCGGGATCGATGCTCAATCCAAGATGCTTCATCACCGTCGGGGGTATCGCAGTGTGCCCCGGGCCCGGTGAGATGAGCTGCCCGTTCTGAACCGACTCGCCGCTCGCAATCGTGGGGATCTCACGTTCTTCGTCGGTCTGCCCACCGTGCCCTTTGTCCACACCGCCGTGATCGGTTGTCACCAAGACCAGCCAGTCCTCCGTCGCGTACGTGGGCCGTGCGCGGACCGCGTCCAACATCTGCCCAATCTGCGCATCGATCATCTCGATTGCCGCAAGGTATGCGGGAACCATCGGGGAGTACCCCTCGGTGTGGCCGATGTGATCGACTTCGTCCAAGTGCACGAACACGACGTCGGGGGTCTGGGCCTCCATGTGTTCCACGACCGCGGCGGTCACGGCAGCATCGCCCTCCGCAGCAGTCGGGACCAAGGGGGTGAAGGCATAGTCCTCGCCTTCCAGAATGACGAAGTTGATGAATTGCCAGCTGACGAACGACGAAAGGTACGCATCGGGATTCTGCTCCCGAAGCCGAACGAAAAAATGCGGATACTCGTCGTAGCGAGCCCCTTCGAACCCGTTGTCGGTCACTCCGTGCTTGTCGACCCAGACGCCCGTCAGGATGCTGCTCCAGCCCGGGCCGCTCAGGGTCGGCTGCTCAGTCGGTGTGCCGAGCTCGCCGCCCGCGAAGGCGTCATATGTGACGGCGCCATCGGTGATCAGGCTGTCCAAAGTCGGTGTGGTCGCCTGTTGGAGACCCTCGACCAGTAGGCCATCGACCCCGATTACCAAAGCGTGCTTGGACTTCAGCGCAGCGTCGTCGCTTCCGCAGGAAACGAGTATCGCCGTCATCAACAGGAAGCAGAACCTGGTCATCTATCGAACCTCCGGGCTGATGGTGAGCTCGACGCGTTCGGCGAGTCCGTTCGTGTCGACTTGAAGGACCTCACGGTCCGGATCCCAGGTGGAGGTGCAACCCTGCGCTTCCTCGCATCCCGTCAGAGCCCAACCGTCCTCGTAGTGACGGGTAGCCGGAACGTAGATCTCGGTCGGAAGGGTCGCTGATGGTGAGGGGTCGAACGCGAACGCGAAGACACGCGTGTCCGGATTGTACGAGAACGAACGAGGGATTCCGGCCACGCTCTGCGGGTACGGGCGCACTAGATCGTTTGCGTTGTCGCGTTCGACGAAGTTGCCGTCTTCATCGTTCTCCCAAATCCCCCAGCCGCCGCCATCGTAGGACCAATAGGTCCAGCTCGCCATCATGCCGTCGTACATGTCGAGGACCTCCCCCATGAACAGCTCCGCGTTGCCCCAGTCGGGATGAAAACCCCACTCGCCGCACAGGAGAGGTGCTCCCTGAGCGGCAGCTTCGATGTTCCGGTTCGCTTCCCAGTCGGCCAGTGTCGAATCGCTCTCAGGTGAGTAGTGCTCCAGGAACTCCATGTTGATCGAGTAGAGGTGCGGAGAATAGACGATGCGCGGCTCCCCTTCGCGCGGGTCTTCGAGCTTCTCGATGAACGAAGGTTGCCCGTTGGCGGGCGCTGCATATCTGGGCTCGTAGAGAATCCATCCGTCTTCATCGGCCCCGCGGATGGCGTTGATCAGTCGTTGATAGAAGTCGGTGAGATCCGTTCGGTCGAACTCCGCTGCTGGGCCATCAGGCGGGGTATGCGAGAAGTCGGCGGCATCGAGGGCGGAGCCTGGCGAAGGCTCATTCATGATGTCGTACCCGATGACGGCGGGGTGATCCTTGAACCGCGTGGCGACCTCGACCCAGGCGCCGGCGTAGTGGTCCTGCAGGTAGGGGTAGTCGCCCTCGTAGTCGAAGAAGTTGTCGAACACCGCCCTCACAGCGTCCGTGAAGTAATTGAGGTCCCATTGAGGAAGCTGCTCGAACGGGAGGTCGTCGTCCTCGACGGCCCATTCTGGCGCACCGTCACAGCAGAAGACCTGTGAGTACACGTCTTGGTGCATGTCGAGGATCACGTGGACGTCGTTCGCGGCAAACCAGTCGAGCCGTTCCTCTGTCGCGTCGAGGTAGGCCGTATTGAACTCGCCGCGGCTCGGTTCGATTCCGTCCCAGAGGATCAGGTACCGCACAGCGTTGAACCCCCACTGCCGCGCGTATCGAACGACGTCTTCCTCGTCGAAGTTGGGAGGAAGGCGGTCGGGGGTTCCCTTCGACGCGCTCATGATGTTCATGCCGTGAAGAATCACGACGCGACCGTCGTCGTCGTGCATGAAGAAGGTGCCTTCTTCGACCGGCTCCTCAGGCTCCGAGTTGCTGCTCGAACAGCCCGCAAGCACCAGGAGCCCAACGGCCAGAGCGGCGTGTGCAGTCCATGTAGTCATAGTTCCTCCTGGCGCTAAAGATGAGTATTGCTCACCTTGTAGATCCAACCCACCCAGCGGTCAACCCCTCCCCCAACAAGAACCTTCCCAGGTTGAAATCGGGGGGTCTCATGCCGGTGTCAGTGCCGGGGTCCGCTACTCCCGTGCGTCGACGACCGCGGCTGCCACCGAGTCCGACCAAACGTTTACCGTCGTCCTCAGCATGTCGAGGATGCGGTCTACGGCGAGAATCAAGGCCACTGCGCTCGTCGGTAGGCCCACTGCGTTGAGCACCACGACCATCATGACCATGCCGGCGTGGGGGATCCCGGCTGCGCCGATGCTGGCGAGTAGGGCTGTGAACGCGATGATCGCTTGTTGGGCGAGCGTGAGGTCGATGCCGTAGACCTGCGCGATGAAGAGGACTGCGACGGCTTCGTAGAGCGCGGTCCCGTCCATGTTGATGGTGGCGCCGAGGGGGAGCACGAACGAGGTGACCCCTGGTTTGACGCCCGCTCCTTCGACCTCTTGCATCGTGAGGGGGAGGGTGCCGTTGCTGGAGGCGGTGCTGAACGCCGTCACCAATGCGGTGGTGAGCTTGCGGGCGTATTCGATGGGCGAGCGGCCGGTGACGACTTTCAGAATGATCGGCAGGGTCACCGTGGCGTGAATCAGGAGCGCGATGAAGACGGTGAGCACGTACCAGCCGAGCACTTGAAACGCGGCCAGTCCCTTGCCGGCGGCCGCGAACAGGGTGAAGCCGAAGACTCCAATCGGGGCGAACTTCACCACGAAGAGGGTCATCTGCATCATCACGTCGAACAGCCCCGAGAAGAAGCGGCGGACGATGCTTGCGTCCTTCGAGCCGTTGCGATGCTCGGCCAGGCCGATGAATACGCCCATCAGAAGCGAGAAGAAGATGACTGGGAGCATGTCGCCTTCGGTAGCGGCGGCGAGCGGGTTCTTCGGGATCAAACTTTCGAGCTGTTCCCACAGAACGATGCCGATGCTTCTCGGCTCCTCGGCCAGCAGAGCGCCACTCGCGGCGCCTTCCTCGAGTAAGGAGAGCTCCGCGCCGTCACCTGGGCGGATGACGTTCACCACCACGATGCCGGTTACGATCGCCAGGAAGCTCGTCGTTAGGTAGAAGCCGATCGCGCGCCCGCCGATCGAGCCGAGGGTGCGGAGGTCCCCCATGCCGGTCACGCCGGTGATTAGCGACGACACGATCAAGGGGACCACCAGCATCTGCAGGAGCCTGAGGAAGAGATCCCCGATCTCCTTGCCGACGGTCGCCACATTGCTGACGATGCCCGGATCGACCATGCCCTGGCCCCCGGCCCAGTTCAGCGTGAGGCCCAGGGCGGCGCCTAGAGCCATCGCGATCAGGATCCAATGATGGAGTTGCAGTCGTCTCACGGGCGCGCATTATGCGGACGCCCTTGTTCGATGTAAAACCAACCCATGACCGACGAGAATCCAGACAAAGGCCCGCTTTCGGAGCTGCGAGGTGCGCTCGACGCCCTCGATCACGAGCTGCTTGAGCTGCTGGCCCGCCGGATGGACATCGTGTCGGACATTGCGGCGAGCAAGCGCTCGCACCAGGTTCGCATCCGTGACGTGGCCCGCGAACGACGGGTTCTAGCCGATCGCTCCGCCCGCGCCGAGGAGCTCGGCCTGTCCGGCGAGAGCATCGCGTCGGTGTGGCGGCAACTGATGTTGATGAGCCGCGAACGCCAAGCCGCGCTCCGTGCCGAGGTGCCGCTCGATGTCGAACAAAAGACGATCGCCATCATCGGTGGCGAAGGCGGGATGGGGCGTTCGCTCAACACGTTGTTTTCCGACCTCGGGCACGAGGTGCTGAGCGCCGACCTTCAAACCGAGCTTCGACCCGTCGATGCCGCCTCCATGGCGGACGTGGTCATGATTAGCGTGCCGATCCGCGAGACCCGCCAAGTGATCGAGCAACTTGGTCCGCTGGTTCGCAAGGACGCGCTCCTCATGGATGTCACGTCAATCAAGACCGATCCGATGGAGGCCATGCTGACGTCCACCGAAGCGAGCGTGGTAGGCACCCATCCGATGTTCGGCCCCGGCGTCAACACGTACCAGGGACAGCGCGTCGTGATCTGTCCGGGGCGAGGAGATGTCTGGTTGGCTTGGACGCGGCAGATGTTCACGGCGCGTGGTTTGGTGATTACGGAGGCCACCCCTTCAAGGCACGATTCGATGATGGCGATCGTGCAAGTCCTGCATCATTTCAAGACGCAGGTGCTCGGGATGGCGTTGAGCCGTACCGGCACACCGCTCGCAGAGACGCTTCGTTTCACTTCGCCGGCGTACTTGCTCGAGACCTACGTGACCGGCCGCCACTTTGCGCAGTCGCCGGACCTGTACGGGCCAATCGAAATGCTCAACCCCGATGCGAAGCGGGTGATCGAGGGGTTCGGGAACGCCGCTGCCGATCTGGCGAAAATCTTGGCGGCAGGCGATCAGGAAGCCTTCGACCAGGTCTTCGCGGACGTTCGCGCGTTCTTTGGCGAGTTCACCGGCGAGGCCCTCGAACAAAGCGGCTTCCTCATCGATCGCCTCGTCGAGCTCAGCGCCGGCCGCTCGTCGACGTAGCGAGTCGATTGACGCCCGCCATCGCAGGTGCGATGCCGTCATCATGGCGCAAGTCGCGATACACGGAGCAGCGGGTCGCATGGGGCAAAGCATTGCCTCGGTCCTGAGCGACCATCCGGAAGCGAGCCTCGTTGCCGCGATGGATCGTGAAGGCTCCGAGCTGATCGGTCGCGACATGGGCGAACTCACCGTCGGGGCGTCCTCGGGGGTGTGCATCACCTCCGACGTCGAAGAGTTCCTCAAGAACGTCGAGGTCGTGATCGACTTCAGCATCGCCTCGGCGAGCGCCAAGCTCTTGCCGCTGTGTGCGGGGCAGCATATCCCGATGGTGATCGGAACCACGGGGCTCGACCCGGAAACTCGCGCGGGCCTCGAGCGGGCCGCTGAGCGGGTGCCGATCGTGTTTGCCCCCAACTACAGCCAAGGCGTCAACGCGCTTTACTTCCTTGCGGCGCGAGCGACCGAGCTCCTTGGGCCGAGCTTTGACGCCGAGATCGTCGAAATTCATCATCGGAACAAGGTCGACGCGCCGAGCGGTACGGCAGTTCATCTCGGGGAGGTCGTGGCCAGGGCGAAGGGGCTCGACGCGGAAAGCGCCGTGAGTCACGGGCGAAGCGGCCAAGTCGGCGCGAGACCCACCGAGGAGATCGGCGTGATGGCCCTTCGGGGTGGCGACGTCGTCGGGGAGCATACGCTCTACCTCGTCGGAGAGGGCGAGCGCCTCGAGCTGACCCATCGTGCCACGGACCGCTCGATTTTTGCTCGGGGGGCGGTGCGAGCGGCGCAGTGGGTCGTCGGCCGGCCTGCGGGCCTGTATGACATGGCCGACGTGATGGGGATTGCCCGCTAGGCGCAAGTGCGAAGCCACCCTAGACGAATTCTGATACGGTAGGAGCGCGCCATGGATTGTCCCCAATGTGGAGCTGAAGTTCCGTCCGACGATGCGTTCTGCGGCAAGTGTGGTTACGCCAGGCGCGATCACGCCCCGGAACGCTTAGATCAATCCCGCATCCGCATGCACGAGGAGCGCGACCCGGCGGCACAAGCCGAGCCGCCACGAAGCTCGTCCCAGCAGCGCGTTCGCAAGCACACTGTTCTCGGGATGCCCACGGCAGCGGGGGCACCTCCTGTCGACAGGCCTGCTCCAGCATCCACTCCTCCTCCTCCGCCCACACCGCTGTCTGCGGCGCGCTCGGCGCGCACCCGCACGCCACAAAAGACCATGCTGGGCATTCCGCGCCCCGATTTTCCTGAGCCAGATCCCGTGAAGTCATCCGATGAGCCGAGCGACACGCAGCCGAGCTCCGAAGCCCCTGCAGCGCCCGAACCACCGGCCGTGAGTCGCCGCACGCGAGCTCGGGTCCGCTATGACAGCGCCAATGAACCGCTGTCCGTGACGGCGCGAAGAAGGAAAGCGCTTCGCGGCCTTGCGGTGCTGGTCGTTCTCTCGGCAGCTTGGCTCGGCTATCGACTTCTGACGTTGAATGCCTAGCACGGCGCCACACGACCAAGTGCGCTGCAACGAATGTGGGAAGAGCAACCCGCCTGAGGCGAAATTCTGCGGTAAGTGCGGCACGCCGTTAGCGTCTGCCGTGCTCAAGCCGGGCGACATCATCGCCGACCGGTATCGGGTGGTGGCGCCGATAGGGCGTGGGGCGATGGGGACGGTCTATCGCGCCGAGCATGTGCAGATCAGCAAAGTGATGGCGATCAAGTTGCTGCACCCCGAGCTGCAGCAGAACCCTGAGAACGTCGCCCGGTTTCATCGCGAAGCGGAGTCCGCGTCGCGCCTCAACCACCCCAACACCGTTCATGTATTCGACTTTGGGCGCACCAAGGCCGGCTCGCTCTACCTCGTGATGGAGTACGTCGAGGGCGATGACTTGGCAAAAATCCTCGACGAAGATGGACCGCTGCCCTTTGGACGGGTCGCGTATTTGTGCGCTCAGGTGGCGGGCTCCGTCGAGGACGCCCACGCCGCAGGCATCGTCCACCGAGATCTCAAGCCCGAGAACATCGTCATATCGAAAGGCCGTGACGGCGAGACGGCCAAGGTGTTGGACTTCGGGCTTGCGAAGCTTTTCGCGGGAACCGTGGAAACGCAGGTGACTAGCGCAGGCACTATCGTCGGCACGCCTTACTACATGTCGCCCGAGCAGATTCACGGACAAGATCTCGATGGGCGAAGCGACGTGTATGCGCTCGGAGCGATCATGTACGAGTGCGTCGTCGGCAAGCCGCCGTTCGAGGCGCCCAACCCAGTTGGCGTTCTGTCCAAGCACTTGTCGGAGGAGCCTCTGCGACCTTCTGCCCGGTCGCCTTTATCAGTGCCTGCCGAAGCCGACGAGATCATACTGCGCTGCCTCGAGAAGGATCCCGACGACCGCTATCAGACCGCCGAGGAGGTGAGGCAGGCCTTGATCGAGTATCTCACCGCCGTCAGGTCGGGCGATTGGCCGCTCAGTGGGGTCGGCCAATCGCCGTTTGGTAGTGGTGAACGGCGCGTCGATGGAGTGGATTCGCTCCTCAAACCGAAGCGGAGGCTTGGATGGTTGATCTTGCTCTTCCTATTGGCGGGCGGCGGTGTCGCCGCATGGCAGCTCGCGACGCGTGGCCCGTCGGAGAGCGAACCCAACCACACGGCGAAAGACGCCACGCCTCTTGCTGAGAACATCGAGATGGAAGCGTACCTTGGTCAGCGTGTCAGCGAAGATTCGGGAGACGTCGATCTGTTCGAGATCGAGCACCGGGGCATGAAGCGCCGCTCGGCGAATGTGCAGGTGAGCTCGATTCCCAACATGGATGTGATCGTCGAGCTCTCGAGGCGCGGCCAAGAGCCGCCCTTTCTCGTGGCCGACTCCGGCGGCGTGGGACAGGGCGAACGGTTGCCCAACGTGCCTCTCGAGCCCGGGAAGTACGTGATCCGGGTCCGTGAACGGAGCGGCGAAGGCGCCCTGCCGACCGAAAACGTCTCCGATCAGTACTACGTCCGCTGGCGGTTCCTAGATGACGATGGGACGTTCGAGCGCGAGCCCAACGACTCACTCGAGCTTGCGGAGCCGCTGGCGCTGGGGGTCGAGCGACGAGGGTGGATCGGCTGGCGTGGCGATGTCGATACGTTTTGCCTGAGCGAGGCCGCGGAGCGCGTGGTGGCGCAGGTGAGCGCACTCGCTGGGGTCGACTTGGTCCTCCGCGTCGTAGACCAACGGACCGATCGGAGCGGCAAGTACGACGACAAGGATGTGGGTCGCGGCGAGACGAGCAAGACCTGGCGCAATGCCGAAGCCGGGAAGCTGTGCGTGGAGCTCTCGGCCGACGTGCGAGAAGAGCGGGGTCGGGCGGCGCAG
>JAUXFZ010000132.1 GCA_030622585.1 Myxococcales bacterium | reverse complement strand
GACCGTGCGCGCGCTACCGGATCACCCCGGCGTCGTCGCGAGCGTGTTCGAGCCACTCGCCGCCGCCAGCATCTCGGTGGACATGATCATCCAGAACGTCTCCAAGGCAGGACACACCGACCTGACGTTCACTGTGAGCCGCGAGGATGCGGACCGCGCGGAGGGCGTCGCGAAGAAACTCGTCGCGAGTGTGGACGCGGAGGGAGTCATGCGCGATGACGCCGTGGCGAAGGTGTCGATCGTGGGCGTCGGAATGCGCAATCATGCAGGCACGGCGGCGCGCATGTTCCGGCTCCTGGCGGACAACGGCATCAATATCCAGGCCATCAGCACGAGCGAAATCAAGACCTCTTGCCTGATTGCAGCCGACCAGGCCGACGGCGCCGTAAAAGTGCTGCACGACGGCTTCGAGCTCGGCGAGCCTGCCACCTAGCTTCCACGGAGCAACGTCCGGAGGGTCCGACCGATAGTGGGTCATGAGGAGCCCGTCACGCACTTCGTCGGTTCGCGCGGCCGCCTGCGTGGTGCTGGTGCTCGCGTGGAGCGCCATCCTGTCGGGCGGGCCCATCCAGATTCGGCTGCGGCCGCTAGTGAAGGTCGAAGCGAACACTGGCCCGCACCGCAGCCGTCAAGATGAACGAGTCGAGAGGGCTCGCGGTGTGGGTGGCGACCCAATAGCCGCGCACGTCCGCGCCAATGATCCATCGCTCGTTGATGAGATAGTCCACACCGATTAGGCCGTGCAGGGCGAAGTCTCCCCGCGTCCGCCGATCGCGTACGCTCAAGAGACCGTCGATGCCGAACCCGATCAGCGGCACGAAACGGACGATGTCGAGCGCGTAGACGGCCTCTAGTCCAGCCATGCCGAGGTGCAGCGGTCGTTCGTCCGGGAGGACATTGTAACTGAGGAGCCCTTGGATGCTCCAGGCGTCACCAAGCCCCCCGCCCGCGACCAGGCCCACGTCGACGCCGTTGCGGGGAAGGGCGTCGGCGTTCGGCATTCCGGCGTACCCGACCTCCAGGCCGAAGGTCGCTTGGTCCTCGTAGGCGGACGCTATCGACGGGAGTAACGCCATCAAGGTGAGGCTCCCAATGATCCCGACGGCGCAACGCACAGCGAGCCCTCTAGCACGGGGGTCGCGGCCCATGCGAGGCTACGTTGACTGGCGAGGGGCCGCGTGTATAGTGCCGACGCGATTTGCCCGGTTTTGCCGGTCTTTTGGAGGAAGCCTTGGCCAACGACTCTGCCGAAGACGAAAAACAAGCACCGCTCACGGCGGGCCAACGCCTCGCCGCTCAACAGGCAGCGAAGTCGGTTCGCAAGGCCGCCAGCCGGGGCCGCGACGCGGAGCTCATGGAAGAGAAGGCGCTCGCGCAAGCCGCCGTAGCGAAGGACTGGCTGCAGGACAATTTGAAGCCGCTCGGACTCATGGCCGGAGGGGTGCTCTTGGTGGCGGCTGTCGGAATCGGTTGGTCCACCTTCACGCGCGGCCAGGATGCAGCCGGCGGCGCGGAGCTTGCAGCGGTCTTGGAAGGCGACGCGGCGGATGACCCGGCGGCGCTTGCGACGGCGTACGCGGCCGTCGCCGAGGCGCACGCGAAGACGCCAGCTGCCGCATGGGCGCGAATCGGCGAAGGCAGAGCCTTGTACGCGCAGGGTCAGTGGGAACCATCCCGGATGGCCTACCGAGCGGCGCTCGACAGTAGCGACGAGGAAGCTGTTCGTTGGGCGGCGCTCGAAGGAATCGCCTATTCGCTCGAGGCCGAGAAGTCCTACGCGCAGGCGATCGAGCAGCTCGACGCGTTGCGAGAGCTCGATAGCAACATCGCACCGATCGCCGGGTACCATCAGGGACGCATCTTGGTGGCGGAGGGCAAACTCGATGAGGCCAAGACCAAGTTCGACGGCGTCTTGAACGAGCTCAGACAGGCCGACGCACCGGTGCTTCCGTTCACCCAGGAACAGACCGAGGCCCGCCTCGCGCTCCTCGACCCGACCTTAGCGCCCACAGAAGGCGTCGACCCCCGTCGAGCCGGTGAGTTCATTCGACAGATGAACGAGCTGCTCCAACGGCAGCCGCCGCAAGAGTAAGTCTGCATCGATGCGCATCCGCTTCGCTGTCGCCCTGATCGTCGCGTACTCGCTGCTGGCGGTGACCGGCTGCGGCGCAGCAGGCACGCAGACCACCAACGCCGACAACTTCGGCTGGGTGGAGGACGGTGACTCGTACGCAAAGCCGGGCGAGGGTGGCTTCAACGTTCGTTGGTCGAAGCAGCTGACGGACCGCTCGGAAGCTCGCTATCTGCCGCTGGAGCTCAGCTCCGCGGAGTTCGATGGGAAGCGCCAGCGCGTCTACATCGGCACGACCGAAGGGAACCTGTTTGCGTTCGCCATGAACGGCCGAAGGTTGTTTTTCTACGACGCGGGGGCGCAGATCGAGTCGAAGCCCGGGGTCGATGCGCGGACGGGCGAGGTGTACTTCCCCAGTGTCGACGGCAACGTGCATGCCATCACGGTCACAGGCGAGCTCAAATGGAAGACCAAGCTCATCGGCACGATACGAACCCAGCCTATGCTCTCCCACGACACGGTGTACATCGTGGCGGAGAACGACACCGTCACGGCACTCGCGCGAGACGATGGGCGGATCCTCTGGACCTACGACAAAGAGCCTGTGGAGGAGATCACCATTTCCGGCCACGCCGGATTGCTACTCGAGGACGGGCGGCTCTACGCGGGGTTCACAGATGGCGCGGTCGCGGCGATCAACCCGGCCGACGGGCGGCTGTTCTGGGAGGTTGAAACCTCGGTTGATGTCGAGCTTCGGCCCGGGAACGTCCCGCAATTCCTCGATGTCGACACGACCCCGGTGCTGCTCCGAGGCATCCTTTACATCGCTTCGTTTACCGCCGGGCTCTACGCGTTGGACGCAGACAGCGGGACGGTCGAATGGAGAGACGCGGAGTTTCAGGGAGTGACCGGAATCGCCGCGGCCGGTCGGATGCTGGTGATCTCCTCGGCCCGTCGGGGTGTCTCCCTCCTCGATCTGCGTACACGCGAAGTGCAATGGGAGAAAGCGCCCGAGCGCGGCGCCCCGACCGCACCAATCGTGACGGGAACGGGAACGGTGATTTACGGCGAAACTCAGGGCTCGCTCTTGGCGCTGTCGCTTTCTGACGGTCGTGAAATCGCACGGGCGGAGGGCGGCTCGGGCTTCTCCGCCGCCCCGTCCGCAAAGGGTAGCGTCGGCGGTGCCATCTCCAACGGCGGCCGCTTCCTCTACCTCCGCCTCAACTAGGCTCAGAGGGGGACACGAAGCGGAGCGCGCGACTGGGTCAGTCGCCGTTGCCCGCAATCAAGGGGTAGACCACTCCGCCGATCGCGCCGCCTATGATCGGTGCGACCCAGAAAAGCCACAGCTGTTGGAGCGCCCAGGGATCAGCGAAGATAGCGACTGCAGTGCTCCGGGCAGGGTTGACCGAAAGGTTGTCGACGGGGATGCCGATCAAATGGATCAGTGTGAGGCCGAGACCGATCGCAACCGGGGCGAGGGCGGCGGGGGCGCGCTTGTCGGTCGCGCCGAGGATGATGAAGAGGAACATGAACGTGAGGACAATCTCCGCGGTGAGGGCGGCGGCCATCGAGTAGCCACCTGGGGAGTGCTCGCCGAAGCCGTTCGACGCGAAGCCACCGGCTTGAAAGCCGTCCTGACCGGAGGCGATGAAATAGAGCACCGCTGCGCCGGCGATGCCGCCGAGGACCTGCGCGATGATGTACGGGACGAGCTCGGAGGCCGGGAAGCGCTTGCCGACGAAGAGGCCGACGGAGACCGCGGGGTTGAGATGACAGCCCGAGATGTGCCCGATCGCGTACGCCATCGTAAGCACCGTCAGACCAAACGCGAGTGCGACTCCTAGGAATCCGATGCCGAGGTCCGGGTACCCGGCTGCCAAGACGGCACTGCCGCAACCACCAAACACGAGCCAGAACGTACCCACAAACTCCGCAGCAACCTTGTTTCCGAGCGCCATGCTTCCTCCTTCGCCCCATGAGGGCGGGGGGATAGTCTCACTCCCGAGGGGAGGCTGTAAACCATAGGCTTGCCGTCGATACCGGAATCCCTGATCCTCCGCGGATGCGAACCCTAGCTCTACTGTCTGCCCTGATGTTGGTCGCGTCTGGATGCGGTGACGCCAGTACCCCGAACGGCGCCGGTGGTGCCGGTGGTGCGGGCGGAGGCGCAGGCGCGGGAGGCGCTGGGGGCTCTGCTGGCACGGACCCGTTCATTGCGTCGCTAAGTCACACCTTCCCCTCGGTGTTCGTCGATGCGGGCAGTGAAATCGCGGAGCTTTGCCAGAGCTGGACCCTGCACAACGACGAACCCTTGTACGTCAACGCCGTGCGGCAGACCAATGAAGGCGGCTGGCATCACTCCAACTGGACGTTCGGCCCCGAGGAGCAGTTCGACGGGCCCGATGGGGCCTGGGACTGCGCAGACCGCGACTACAATCTTGCGCTTGCGGTCGTCGGAGGCGGCGTCCTGTTTGCCCAGTCCACGCAGGCTTTCGAGGAGACGCAGAAGTTCACGGACGGCGCGGTGATGGTGATCCCGCCTCACAGCCGCATCACCGGGAACATCCATCTGCTCAACGTCTCTGCGGCGCCGATCGACAACGCGTTCAACATGGAGCTCGGCCTGATCCCCGAAGACGAGGTCGGTGTGCATCTGAGGCCGGTCGGCATCTTCAACACACGGATTGCCGCGGACCCCCAGGCGGAATCGCGCTTCGCGATGGAATGCGACCTCGGCGACCTCTTCAAGAACACGTTGGGCGTGGACGAAATGCCTGACTACAACATCTACTACGTCCTCGGGCACTACCACGGCTGGGGTAACTACTTTAATCTCAACTTCGTCAACGAAGATGGCAGCCAGCGCAGCATCGTGGAATTCGACAGCCAGCCGGGCGATGTGCTTGGTGTCCCGATCGATCCTCCGATGAACTCGCGAGGCGCGGTCGGCATGAGCTTGACCTGCGGCTTCAACAACAACACGGACCGGGTGCTCACCTGGGGCATCGGCGACCTCGAAATGTGCGCGATGTTCGCGTACATCGACGCGGATCTGGCATTTCAGGGCCTACCAGGCGACGGCGTACCGGTGCCCATGGGCGAGGATGAAGAGGGTCGCTTGTTGTACGACATGTCGTCGTGCGCCGGATTGTTCGGCATCCGCTTCCAGGACTAGTGTGCGAATCACGCGCTAGTCGAACGGGGCAGGACGACGCATACGCCACATGAGCAGCAGGGGTACGATCGTGTACGGGATGTTCACGACGAATACGGCCAGCAGATTGGCCTCGCCCCGATTCATCTCGTCGAGAAACTCAAAGCCGAAGTAGACGAGCGTCGAATAGACGATCGCCGCACCGTACAGAAGAGCTGGAATGCGGATCCAATTCCGCGCTCGCACCAGCGCGTAGATGAGCACCAAGTAGAACGGACCAAACACATACGCATCGATCGTACACATGATCCTCAGCCACAACGGCGTATCGAGAAAGATCGGGTCAAACGAACGTGCGTACCAGTACCAAGAACGACCGAAGATGTCGGTCGTAGTCGAAAGGTCGACGCCAAACACGATAAACTGCTCGTAAACAAGCGACGACACGGCGAACAGGCCAAACCAGAACACCAAAAAGGCATCAAACGGTCGACAACGAAGCGGTACAGCGGTGGCCATGAACGAACTGTGCGCGACTTTCGGCGAAACGGGGACGGTCTTTCCTTCTTTCCTTCCGAATGCACCATGGGGGCGGTCGCGATACTGCAGCGCTCAGGACCGAAACGGAAAGAAGGAAAGACCGTCCCCGCCGATGTCTTGGCCCAATACAAAGTGTATTCGATGGTACTTGAGGACGACAACAGCGACATGGCAGATATCGATCTCGAGGTCAGAGACGACAACTGCAGTCCGAGCAGCCAGTTCATATTTGGCGACTACACTATGGATGTGAAGTCCATGGTGCGTCTGAGCGGCTCCGTGGTCGGCGGAGAGCGGCTCTGCAATCGGCTCGTCGCGGACCACGTGCCCTCCGGCGAAACCCGTCGAGTTCACGTTTTTGGGTACTACTCCGGTGACACCGCGATGCGATAGATGAAGGGAGCGATCATGCATGGATATGTGGTTATTTTCCTCGGCTTTGGACTCGTCCTTACTGGTGCATGTGACGATGCCGCTTCAGGTGGGGGCGCGGGCGGCACCGCAGGGATCGGCGGTGCCGCCGGCATGGGTGGCGTCGCCGGAGGTGCGGGCGGCTCCGGGGGGGACGATTGTCATTTGGTCGAATCGGTCTGTCAGCCCTTGGACCAGGCGGAATGCGAACTTCAAGAGGAGTGCGTGGTCGTTGAAGGCGCTCTGTGGAGTACGGACATCCAGGACTGTCTAGCCCAGCCGAGGGAGTTCCTCGCCTGCAGGGCGGGGTGTCTCGAGAGCCCCGACGTTCCGACCTGCGTCTACGAACCGTCTGCTCCTCAAGACTGCTATTGCTTGACTGACGGATCAGTGCCCAGTGGATGGGAGGAGCTGTTTGAATGCCAGATCCCCGAGGGACTTTGCGGAACCTAGTTCGAATAGTACTGAGCTGCGCCCCCTTACTGGTTTCCTCGTGCGAGGACGCGCGTCGGTGCGGCTTCGCAACGAACCAGGGAAACTGCCCCCTGGAGCTAGGCTCACGGACTGCGGACGACGGATCATAGCGGGCCTCTGACCTCTGCCACGGCCAACTCCATCCGAAGACGCTTGAATCCCGACAATGGGTTGCTGGGATTGCTAGT
>JAUXFZ010000256.1 GCA_030622585.1 Myxococcales bacterium | reverse complement strand
GCGCATCGAGGACATCGATCGCCCCCGAGTGGTCCCTGGCTCCGCCGATGCGATCTGCCGCGACCACGAGTGGCTCGGGCTGGATTGGGATGAGGGCCCGGTGTTCCAGTCGTCCCATGACGAGGCCTACGAGCGAGCGCTGCGTCGACTCGAAGCCGCTGGCAGGGTGTACCCATGCACTTGCTCGCGAAAGGACATCGCCGCGATCGCAAGCGCGCCCCATGGGGATGATGGCCTGCGCTACCCTGGCACCTGTCGCGGCGGCGTGACCCAAGCGGGCAAGCCCCCAGCGTTGCGCTTCGTCGTCGAGGACCCCTCTCCGGGTTTCGAAGATGCCCTGTGCGGCGCTTATCCTGAAGGTCGGACGGGCGGCGACTTCGTGCTGCGCCGCGCTGATGGGATCTGGTCGTATCAGCTCGCGGTCGTCGTCGATGATGCGGAAGCGGGCATCACTGAAGTGATCCGGGGCGAGGATCTGCTTTCGTCGACCCCCCGCCAGATCGACCTCTACGGCGCGCTTGGCTATCCGGTCCCGCGTTTCGCGCACATCGGCCTGGTAGTCGATGGAGACGGCGCCCGACTGGCGACACGGCACCGGGCGCCATCGATCGAGTCACTTCGAGAGTCCGGCCGCTCTCCCGAGCAGGTCATTGGTGAGCTGGCGTGCTCACTCGGACTGACGGCGACAACTGCCCCGATTCGCCCCGAAGAGCTGCTTCCGAGCTTCGAGCTTGTCGAGATCTCCCGGTCATCCTTCGCATGGAATCCCAAGGGTTGACATTAATTGAAAATTCGACGCTGATTTAGGACGAGTATGAGTTGAGGAACAAGCTATGACATCGAGCGAAAGGCTGATGGAGACCCTCGAGCGACTAGCGGAGCTCGACCCCGTCAGGACCTATCCTCAACGCGGTGCCACTTTGATCGCCGGCTTGGTCGGAGCCCGTTCGTTTCGGCTCGATCGCCCCGATGCCGATCCGCTGAGCAGCGAGTCTGCTTTGACCACGACCGATCCGACGATCTCCTTACCCCTTCGCCAAGGACGCACCCTTCTCGGCACTCTCCATCTGGAGATCGTCGGCGACGCCCCCACGGGCAGTCAGCTAGAGCTCTTGAAATGGGCGTCGCGGCTTTACGGAAGAGGGTTGGACTACGCCGAGCGACTCGGCGACGCAGGTGGCCGGAGGCCCGGCGAGGCCGTCGAGGAGACACTGCGTCGCGCTCCGCTGACCCCGCGCGAGCGAGATGTCGTGTCGCTCCTCGTCGCGGGCTCTAGTACGCGCGACATCGCCGCGGACACCGGGCTCACCGTGTCGACGGTCAACACCTACCTCAAACGTATCTTTTCCAAGCTCGGTGTGCACTCCAGGGTCGAGCTGATTGCCCGCATGGCGGGGACAGCTACTATCCCCCCGCGCGCCAACTATGAGGCGCCGCTCCCGGATTGATGGACAGAGACGACGAGCTCACACATTTGGATCGCGACGGTCAGGCCCGCATGGTCGACGTTGGTGAGAAGGCCAAGACGTCCCGCGAAGCGCGTGCGCGCGCGACGCTCCGGATGAAGCCCGAGACGCGCCGCGTGTTGCTGTCGGGGGAGGTGCCCAAGGGCGACGCGTTGGCGACGGCACGGATCGCGGGAATCCAGGCTGCGAAGCGAACCTCCGAGCTGATTCCGCTTTGCCATCCGCTTGCAATCACCGGTTGCGACGTGGCGTTCGAGCCCGCGGACGATGACGAGCGATTCATCGTCGAGGCGTCCGTGCGCTGCGCTGATCGCACCGGTGTAGAGATGGAAGCGCTTACCGCGGCAACGGTGGCAGCGCTTACCCTCTACGACATGCTCAAAGCGATCGATCGCGGCATGGCCATCGAGGAGGTCGTATTGCTCGAGAAGCAAGGCGGGCGGAGCGGCCACTATCGTCGTCGAGGCTAGTCTCGACGAACCACCCGCCGAAGGGCCCGCCAGTCATCGACGCCGAGCTCGCGCATGACGATCAAGACCGCAAGCGAGCTCGCGAAGCCGGCGGCTAACGCGACGAGCGCCATCAGCGCCGAGTCGTGAGGAGTCGCGCTGGCGACGGCGTACCCCGCACCCGCCGCTAGTGTTGCTCGGACCCAAGTTGCGACGGGAATGAAGACTCCGAATAACCGGTGAAGCGCCCAGGAGGACAGGACCAGCGCGATCAGCATTCCGATGGCCGTGCCTGTGGCGGCCGCCTCGAGCGTTTGTTCTCCTAGACCGGCGCGCATCACTAGGACCCGGTTGGCGACGACGACGGCTAGCAGCGCCACGCCTGCGATCATCGCGGCGAGGGACGGTTTGCCCGCTCCGCTGATCGCCGTGGCGGCGACGGCAAAGAGGGCGAAAGCCGCCACGCCGAACACGAGGATCGAAAGCGCGGGCGCTCCGGCCAGGTACTCGGCCGGGTACGCCAGCTGCATCACACCGTGGGCAGCTCCCGAGGTGGGCGCCGCCACGAGCAAGAGCAAGAGCAGCGAGAAGCGCATGGCGTGCTGAATGGTGGTTTGAGCGGCTTCTCGATTCCCGATGCTGGTCGCCCTGCTGATCATCGGGAACACGATGAAGGTCAGCGAGATGATCAATTGATAGGGCACGAACGCAAAGGTCTGCGCAGCGCGGTAGTACCCGACGTACTGATTGGCGATGTCGACCGCCGCCTGGCCGCCCTCGGTCCCCGCGAGTGCCATTTCGGTGGCTGTCCGCTTCAGCACCTGCAGGTCGATCATCAAGATGCCATTGAGGCAGACCTGATAGGCCCAGATTGGCGCCATGAAGCCTAGCCAGCGGCGCATCGGGATTCTCTCGCCAGGCTGTCCAAACCCGATCCAGATCAGGCTGATCGACAAGATCATGGCTGAAGCCGTCGCAAAGCCGGCGACTGCACCCATCGCACCGAACCCGAGAGCGGCTCCGCCCAGGATGCCGACGGTCCGAAACGTCGAGAATGTGAAGTCCAGGCGGGCCTGTTTGGAGAACCAATGCCTTCCGTTGAGGCTCCCAACCACGGCGGCGTAGAGCGCGTAGGCAAAGACGACGACGGACGCGATACGGAGCAATCGCGTGAGCTGATCGTCCAGGAGCAGGCGCGCGATCACCGGCGCCAACACGAAGAGCCCCAGCGCGAGGGTGCCCCCGAGTAAGGTTTGAATCCGAAGGCCCTGCCTCAGGGTGACCTCGGCGCGGGACTGGTCCTCGCTGACGAATTTCGAGACCGATTGAATCGTCGCGACAATCAACACGTTGGTGAGAATCGCCACGCCGCTCATCGTCGCGGCGTAGAGCCCGAACTCCTTGGCTTCCCCGAAGATTCTCGGGAGCAGGATCTGCACCGCATAGCTAGTGACGATGAAGTAGCCCTTGGCGCCGGTGATCGACACCAGGCCGCGCCCAGCTCGGCGCGCGTCTTCCGAGGAATTCACCGCCGCCGGTTGTGCCGCCCCAGGTCCCGATGGTCAAGGGTTGACTTGGATCGGCCCATGACGCCAACTACGCGCGAGTGAAGCTGATGTTCTTCAAGTCGAGGCGGGGGGCTTACGGCCGTTTGGTCTCGGCAGCCGGCGTCTTGGCAGCCGTGGTGCTCATGGGAGCTACCGGGTACTTCGCCGTTGGCGAGGGCAGGTGGTCGTGGTTCGACTGCTTCTACATGACGATCATCACGCTCTCGACCGTGGGCTTCGCCGAAACGCTCGAGGGCATGAACGAGCTGCCCGAGGCTCGCGTGGTCACGATCGCCCTGATTGTCCTGGGCAGTGGCACATTGCTTTATTTCATTTCTAGTCTCACCGCTTTGATTGTAGAAGGTGATTTGCAGGGGATTCTGAGGCGTCGAAGTATGCAACGCGCAATCAGCAAGCTAAACGAGCACGTCATTGTCTGCGGCAGTGGCACCACGGGGCGACATATCGCCATCGAGCTCAGCGCCGTAGGCGTTCCGTTCGTGGTCGTCGACACCAATCGTGAGAGGCTCGAAGAGCTCAGTGAAGAGTTCAATGATGCGCTTCTGTACGTCATCGGCGATGCGACCGATGACCACATCTTAGAGCTGGCGGGCATCGATCGCGCCCGCGGCGTGATCTCGGCGCTCAACGACGACAAGGCCAATCTTTTCGTCACGATCAGCGCGCGCGCGCTCAACCCGGCCGCCCGTATCGTGGCCAAGTCGATCGAGCCGTCCACCGAAGCCAAGCTCCGCCGGGCGGGCGCCGATTCGGTTGTCGCGCCCAACTACATCGGCGGGGTTCGGCTCTTCAGCGAGATGGTCAGCCCCAAGGCCGCCGCTTTCCTCGACCGGATTGTTCAGTTTGGGAGCGGCATCAGCGTGGGCCTCGAGGCGATCGACATCCCGCCCGAGAGCCCCATCGTGGGCCAACGTCTCGCAGAGACCGACATCCGTGAGGCCGGAGCCCTCGTTGTCGCGGTCCACCGGGCCGACGGGGACTACGTCTACAATCCGGGCAGCGAGCATGTGCTCGATGCAGGGGATTCGCTGATCGTCCTGGCGGACTCCGAAGACATGGCCGCGCTGCGGCAAACCGTGGCCGGCTGAGGGCCTTGACGGCTCTAGGTGCGTGGTTAGGTTGCCACAACTCCGGCGGCAGCTCGGAGGCAAAAAGGAGACGAAAAAACATGGGAAAGATTATCGGCATCGACCTCGGGACGACCAACTCCGTCGTCGCGGTGATGGAGGGCAAGGACCCGCAGGTCATCGTCAACGAGGAGGGTGACCGGATTACACCGTCGGTGGTGGCGTGGGACGACCAGGGCGAGGTCCTCGTCGGCCAGATCGCCAAGCGGCAGTCCATCACCAACCCCGAAGGCACCGTCTATTCGACCAAGCGTTTCATGGGTCACCGTTTCGACGAGCTCGGCGACGACGCGACGCGAATGCCCTACCACGTAATTGAGCG
>JAUXFZ010000307.1 GCA_030622585.1 Myxococcales bacterium | reverse complement strand
GCTAGAACATGGGGAACGGCAGAGTTGGCTCCACAGCATCGAAGTTCTGGATGATCTTCAATGTGGTGACCACCCCGATTAGCGAACAAAGGTTTGCTGCCACGAGGGTCCACCCCAGGAGACGCAATCGCCGGACGGTTGGCTGGAGGATCGCCATCGTGAGCACCACGACTGCGACCGGCACGGCCGCGGCGAGGACCCAAAGGCCGACTCGAGATCCGTAAGGCGCTGCCACCCCCACGACGATCACCGTGAGGCTCACCAATATCAGCAGCAAGCGCTTGAAACGCACAAGAGCGAGAGCTTCGTCGGACTTCGCCTTGGTGCGAGCGACGGTGAGTCGCACCACCGCGGTCCCCAAAAGGGAGGTTACCAACCAAATCAGGGCCACCGCCAACGTAGGAGCCAGGCCAAGGCCCGCCGAAAGCCCCAAGGGAATCGCAATCGAGGAGAGCGTCGCCGCCGCGAGCACTTCGCCGACCATGGTCCGTTCGAGCCCCTGCATCGCTAGCATCACAACCCCAGCGCCGAGGAGCAGCGGTATGCCGACGGCGTATTGAACCGCCACCGTTGCAAGCAGCATCCCCGCGATGCCGGCGCACAAGGCGACCAGCAAGAAGACGAGGAGCGCTCGTTTGGCGCGGCCGCTCTCTTCGCGCTGCATGCGGTTGCCTCGCTGGCCGAACAGTACGAGGAGCGGCTCATTCGCAAGGAAAGCCGCAATGGCGCCGACGCCGAGAAGCCAGGTCGAGGTCGTGGGTGAGCCACCCAGCAAGACGCTGGCAATCGGGAACAAAAGCTCGGCGTAGGCGCCGTGTTCGCGGGGGATCATCTTGCGTCGTGCAGTGCCCATGAGTTCTTGGAGATAGCACCCGGTGCCGCGCGATCCATCGCATTCTGCGCATACTCGGAGCCGGCTTCGCGCAATGCGTGCGTATTCGGGTATAACTGGGCCCGCGATGTCATGGCAAACCGGTCGCAACGTGACCGAATCGAGATTCGACGCTATGGAGGCCGTATGTGGACGGCCGTAGTTGCCGGGGCTGCAGCAGGCCTCGCATCGGTTCCGCATTGCACGGCCATGTGCGGACCACTGGCTGCATACGCGTGCAGTGGGCAGCCCGGTGCGTCCGGACAAAGCCGCTACCAGCTTGGTCGCTTCATCAGCTACTCGGTGCTTGGCGCAATCGCGGGCACGGTCGGGGGTGCAACAGCGGTAAGCCTCCCACACGCCTGGGGCAGCGCGCTGCTGAGTTGGTCGCTCGCCCTGGGTCTCGGTTTGGCCGCGGTTCGCCTGTGGCGTCGCCCTAGCCAACCACTGGTGACCCTTCGAACCCAACGAGAAGACCCAAAGCCATCCGGCATGTCGCGCGCGCTGGGGGGACTGGGCCGCCACCCGTTGCTCGTAGGTCTCGGCACCGCTGTGCTTCCCTGTGGGGCGTTGGCCGCGGCGGTGCTGATCGCCGCGTCGACCGGTTCCACTACACTCGGTTCACTGAGCATGCTGGCGTTCGCCGCGGTGAGCGGCGTCGGCTTGGTAGCCGCGACATGGATATTCGAACGATTTGCCCGACGTCCGAAACCAGGTACCGCGCGCGTCCTCGCCGCCGTCCTCGCGCTCGGCTCGATCCTGTTCGTGATTCGTCCGGTTCACGCGCTACGCACTGGTGACGCCTCGTCGTGTCACGCGGGCACTCACGCACCAGCCGGCGACCTACACGAGCACCGAGCGCATCAGCACGGTGCCGATTCACCGTGACTGCGCCTCAGCCAGCGGCTCCTGATGATCGTCAGCGGCAGCGCCTGCCAGCGGTGTCTCGTTGCCTTCACTGCGCACAACCTCTGGTCGGCGAGGCCTTCGCGCCATACTGCTGCCGAGGTTGTCGCGCGGTGCACGGCATCCTCACCAAGGCTGGCCTCACCCGCTACTACGATCTTCGCCGCGGACCCGGGCTTCCGCCAGCAGACCCGGAGTCCCAACATACCGATCACAAATGGCTAGAGCTCATCGAAGAGGCGCGTGCTGCCGAGGACGGCGTTAGCCGCGTAGAGCTCGACATTCAGGGGATTCACTGCGCCGCGTGCGTCTGGTTGATCGAGGAGCTGTTCCGACGGCATGGCGGTGCGCGCGCCGGCGTCATGTCGATCAACCCGGCGCTCGGCCGGATCGACTTTCGAATCGCTCCCGGTTTTGCGCTTGCGGATTGGGTCGATTCCGTCGAGGACCTCGGATACCTGTTGGGTCCCGCGCGGGCAACCGGCGCAAGGCCGTCCGACGATTTGCTCTTGCGCGTGGGCATCTGCGCCGCGCTAGCGGGCAACGTGATGTTGTTCTCGGCCGCGATCTACCTGGGTCTGCGCGACGGACCTGTCTACGCGCTACTCAACCAACTTGGCTACGCCGCGGGCGTGCTTGCTGTCCTCATTGGTGGCTCGGTGTTCATCGGGTCTGCGCTCAGGGCCATCCGACAGCGGGTCCTGCATCTGGACGTGCCGATCGCGCTAGGCATCGTCCTGGCGTTTGCGGGTTCGACCTACTCCTTCTTTTTGACGTCGGGACACGCGGCGTACATCGATACGCTCACCGTCTTCGTCGCGTTGATGCTCACAGGCCGTTGGCTCCAACAACGCATGCTCGAGCGCAACCGCGCGCAACTTCTCGCCGACGACGGCACAGAGAGCCTGTTGACGCGCGAGGTCAGAGACGGGGTCGTGCGCATCGTCCCTTGCATCGGTGTGCGCAAGGGAGATCGGCTGCTGATTGCGCCAGGGGACTTGGTTCCGTTGGAGCTTCGTGTCCTCGACCCGGCAGCAAGTTGCTCTCTCGACTGGATCGACGGCGAAAGCCGGCCTCGCCGCTTCGAAGAGGGTGACGCGGTTCCCGCCGGTGCATTCAACGTCGGCGCAAGCGCTTTGTCGGGGATCGCAACGACCGACTTCGCCGCCTCGTCGCTCGTGGGTCTGCTGGGCCGCGACCCTGCTTCGAGGGGAGATGGCCCGCTGGCCACGCGCTGGTGGTCGCAGCTATCACGATATTACGTCATCGGCGTCGTCACCCTCGCCGTAGGTGGGATCGGCTACTGGTGGTTGCGGACTGGAGACCCGCTACGGGCCATCGAGATCGGCACGGCCGTCTTGGTCGTCACCTGCCCCTGCGCATTCGGCATCGCAGCACCGCTCGCCTACGAGCTGGTGCTCACGCAGCTGCGGCGCGCAGGTATCTTCGTGCGCGTCGGCGACTTCCTCGACCGTGCGCGGACTATGACGCGCGTCGTGTTCGACAAGACGGGCACGCTCACCACCGGCATGCTCGAAGTCGCCAATCCGGATGCGCTCGAAACCCTGTCTGATAGCGAGATCGGTCTGCTCTACAACATGGTCGCTCGCAGCGCTCACCCGAAGAGCGTGGCGGTGCGGCGCGCCCTCGAAGGACACGCGGCCGCCCGCTTCGAAGATCTCGGGGTCGACGAGCAGACGGGCTACGGCATGCGCGCCGAGGAGGGCGGGCGTCAGTACAGGCTGGGCGCGCCTGCCTGGGCCGCAGCCGCATCGATCACAGATGCTGACGTGGTGTTCTCGGTCGATGGGAGACCCCTCGCCGGCATACGTACCGACGAGCAGCTGCGCCCGGATGCGCGTGCCGAAATCAACAAGCTCCAAAGTGACGGCTACGAGCTCGCCATCCTCAGCGGTGATGCGCCGTCGCGGGTCGTATCCCTGGGTGAGAGTCTGGGCATGCAGCAAAGCGTGTGCATGGGCGGCCACGACCCTGAACAAAAGGCAGCGTACGTTCGAGAGCACGACCCGGCACGGACCTTGCTCGTGGGGGATGGGCTGAACGATCAGGTCGCCATGAGAGAGGCTGCCTGCTCGGGAACGCCCGCAGTGAATCGACCGTTCATGGCTTCGCGATGTGACTTTTACTTCGTGTCCCCGGGGTTGCACCCGGTGGCGCAAGTTCTGCGTGCTTCTGATATGCTCGCGCATGTCGTTCGCCGCATCCTTGCGTTCGCGGTCGCGTACAACCTGGTCGCCGTGTCGCTTGCCATGGGTGGATTGATGAAACCATGGGTCGCCGCTGTGCTAATGCCGCTCAGCTCCGTCGTCACCATCGCCTACACCGTGATGGCGCTTTCACAAAAAGGGATCCAGTGGAGATCTTGATCTTACTGATTTTCGTTAGCGTGCTACTGGTGGGTTCGGCAGTGGCGTTTTTCGCGTGGACTGTGCGGCAAGGGACTTTCGATCAAGCCGATCGCCTTGCCCTATTACCACTCGACGACGACAAGCCAATGACCCCGGCGACGGAGAGGGAAGAGGACGAGGATGGAAACTCAGCGGATCGTTTATAACGACAAGGTTGTCCGCCAGTTCTTATGGGCGTCGGTGCTGTTTGGCATCGTCGGCATGCTGGTTGGGATCCACAT
>JAUXFZ010000002.1 GCA_030622585.1 Myxococcales bacterium | reverse complement strand
GGAGCAGGAGCGTGGCATCACGATTCAGTCCGCCGCGACGACGTGCTTCTGGGACGATCACCAGCTGAACATCATCGACACCCCCGGACACGTCGACTTCACGATCGAGGTCTATCGTTCGCTCAAGGTGCTCGACGGCGGCGTGGGCGTGTTCTGTGGCTCGGGCGGCGTGGAGCCGCAGTCCGAGACGAACTGGCGCTACGCCAACGATTCCAAGGTTGCTCGTCTGATCTTCGTCAACAAGCTCGACCGGCTGGGTGCGGACTTCTACCGCGTCGTCGACCAGATCAAGAACATCCTCGGCGCCAAGCCGCTCGTCATGGTGCTGCCCATCGGAACCGAAGCGGAGTTCGTCGGCGTCGTCGACTTGCTGACGCGTAAGGCATACGTGTGGGACGACTCCGGCCAGCCGGAGAACTTCGAGGTGCAGGAAGTCCCCGAGGACATGAAGGAGCTCGTCGAAAAGCACCGTTTCGAGCTCGTCGAGACCGCCGTCGAGCAAGACGACGACGCGATGGAGCAGTACCTCGAGGGCAATGAGCCTGATCTCGAGACGCTGAAGAAGTGTGTCCGCAAGGGCACGCGCGACCTGGTGTTCTTCCCGACCTATTGTGGCTCGGCGTTCAAGAACAAGGGCATCCAGCAGGTGCTCAACGCGGTCGTCGACTACCTGCCCAATCCGACCGAGGTGCCGCCCCAGCCCGAGGTCGACCTCGAAGGCAACGAGACCGGCAATTTCGCGATCGTCGATCCGAGCGGGCCGGTACGTGCGCTGGCGTTCAAGATCATGGAAGACCGCTTCGGCGCCCTGACGTTCACCCGCATCTACTCGGGCACGGTCAACAAGGGCGACACCCTGGTCAACACCTTCACTGGCAAGAACGAGCGTATTGGCCGCATGGTCGAGATGCACGCTGACGACCGAACGATCGTGGATTCCGCGCAAGCCGGTGACATCGTGGCCATGGTCGGCCTCAAGGACGTGCGCACCGGTCATACGCTGGCCGACCAGAAAAACCCGGCCACGTTGGAGCCGATGGTGTTCCCGGACCCCGTCATCTCACTCGCCATCAGTACCAAGGACAAGGCCATGAGCGAGAAGCTCGGCACGGCGCTCGGCAAGATGGTTGCGGAGGATCCGTCCTTTCACGTCGAGGTCGACCAGGAGTCCGGCGAGACCATTCTCAGGGGGATGGGCGAACTCCACCTGGACATCAAGGTCGACATTCTTCGCCGGAGTCATGGCGTCGCAGTGGATGTCGGCGCTCCGCAGGTTGCATACCGCGAGACCGTTACCCGGGCGATCGAAGACAGCTACACGCACAAGAAGCAGACGGGTGGCTCGGGTCAGTTCGCCAAAATCGAATACACCATCGAGCCGACAGAGCCCGGCGAAGGCTTCGTCTTCGAATCCAAGATCGTTGGTGGCAGGATTCCGAAGGAGTTCATTCCCGCGGTGGAGAAGGGCTTCAAGGTCATGAAGGAGGAGGGCCCCCTGTGTGGATTCCCCCTGCTCGACTTCAAGGTCACCCTGACCGACGGTGGGTTCCACGCGGTCGACTCGTCGCAGATGGCGTTCGAGACGGCCTCGAGGGCTGCCTTCCGCCAGACCATGCCCAAGGCTGGACCGCAGCTCCTCGAACCGATCATGAAGGTCGATGTCTTCGTGCCGGACGCCAACGTGGGTGACGTCATCGGAGACCTCAATCGACGCCGCGGCATGGTGAACTCACAGGAAAAGGGTCACACCAACGTTCGCATCAAGGCAGACGTCCCCCTCAGCGAAATGTTCGGCTACATCGGCGACCTTCGCTCCGCCACTTCGGGCCGCGGCCAGTTCTCGATGGAGTTCAGCAACTACGCGCCGGTTCCACGCAACATCCTCGAGAAGGTTCAGGTCGAGGTCGCCGAACGCAAGGCTGCCAAGAAAAAGTAGGCAAGACGAGCGCACGCGATGGCGGGAAGGTTCCTCCATCTCGACGGGTTACGGGTCGATCACTCCGGTGACGAGCTCCCTCTTCATCACCTTGCCCGTCGCGTTGCGGGGGAGGGCATCGATGAACTCGACTTCGCGAGGTACTTTGTAGCTTGCAAGGCCCTGTTTCACGTACGCCCTAACCTCGTCCTCGCTCAGGGCATCGCCGGGCTTGAGGACGACGTATGCCTTGAGGCGCTGACCCCATTCCGGATCGGTCACGCCAACCACGGCCACTTCTTCCACGCGATCGTGGCCCGCGATGAGGTCTTCCACCTCACGCGGGAACACATTTTCGCCTCCCGAGATGATCATGTCGTCATCCCGGCCGTCCACGAACAGGCGCCCGTTTTCGTCGAAGTGTCCGACGTCACCGCTGCTGACCATCGAACCGAGGCGCTCTTTGTCGTCGCCGCTGGTGTAGCCTTCGAAGGAGATCGCATTCGCGACGAAGATTCGACCCGTCTGCCCGGCGGGAAGCGGTTCGCCTTGATTGTCGAGGATCTTCACGCTCGTGCCGAACGGCGGTTTGCCCGCGGTCCCGGGTGCGGCCCGCATGTCCTCCGGGGTGGCAACAGACGCCATGGCCACTTCGGTGGAGCCATAGAAATTATAGAGATTGTCCCCGAACGTATCCATCCACTCGGTAGCAAGGTGACCGGAAAGGGCCGAGCCACTCGCCGCGGTGATGCGAAGTGAGCTGAGGTCGTACTTACGTTTCACATCGTCGGGAAGTGCGAGCATGCGTTGCATCATGATCGGGACGACCGCGAGCGAGGTACATTGGTGCTCGGCGATGGCGCGCAGGGTTGCTTCAGGATCGAAGCGCCGCGTCAGCACGTAGGTCGTGCCGAGGACAAGACCCAACTGGAACTGTCCGAGGCCCCAAGAGTGGAAGAGCGGCGCCACGATCAACGTGCGCTCACCGGTGCGCAATGGGATTGCGGACAGCATCGACGCGATCGGCAGCATTCCTTTTGGAGAGCCACGTCTAGCGCCTTTCGGCGTACCGGTGGTGCCCGACGTCAGCATCGTGAAACGCGACTCGATGCTCGGGGGTTCGACGTTGTCGTCGGCGTGGTCGGCGATCACATCCTCAACGCTCGGGTCGTCGCCGGCCCCGTAGACGACGAACCGCGGCATCTCTCGAAGGCCCTCCAGCAGGTTCGCAAACTCTTCGTCGTAGAGTAGGGCGCTGATCTTCTCGCGCTGGCCGACCTCGGTGAGCTGCGGTGCGGCAAACATCGTATTCAGCAGGACCGTGTTGGCGCCCACCTTGCAGCAGGCGAGGATCGTTTCGATGAATCGTCGATGATTTCGGCACATCACCCCGACCACGTCACCGGGCGACACCCCCGCCTCCCGAAGGCCCCGCGCCAATGCGTTCGAGCGCCGATTCACCTCGTCGAACGTGGCCGAGCCTTCATCGTCAATGACGGCCGTGGCATCCGGCTGGCGAATCGCGAGCGCGATGAAGCCCATCGCCGGTGACCGCCCCCAGCCCTTCGCGGCCTTGATGATCCGCATCGTTTTGTCTGGTCGAATCGGTTTGAAGATGCCGGCCCGATACAGTACGCGCGCGACCTCTAGTTTTTCGCCAAAGTTTCCCACGCCGCGGAGACTAGCCCAGCGGACGGCGGGATCCCAGCAAGGTTGTTTCTAAGTTCATTCGCCGCTAAGAAACCGACATGCCGAAGACTCCCATCGAGAAATGTGCGACTTGCCAGGGACAAGGAGAGGTCTCTGGAATCACGGGTCCTGAGGACTGCCCCGACTGCGGCGGCCTCGGCCAACTGCCGTCCGCGCTTACCCTGACCGAACGCCGACTGCGTGAGATCGAGGGGTCCTGCGCGCGACAGGGCGGACAGGTCGAGCTCGACATCCGTTGGCTGGTGGACCAGGTGCGACGCTCCCGGCACGTGCTGGTACAGATCCTTGCGGCTGGGCAGGATGCGGAGCCCCAAGACGCCCTCGCCTCGCGCGTGCATTTCCTCGCAAATGGTGTCCTTGGGGTTTACCCGGTCGACACCAAGTGATGTCTGCCTAGCGCGACGGATTCGCCCCGATGACTTGATGCTTCGAGACCGACACCGCGCAAGCCTTGTACGACGGTTGTCGCGAGTGTGGATCGAACGACGGAAACGTGAGGTCGTTCGTCGTTGCGAAATGCATCGGCATGAAAACTTGGCCGGGTTTCACGATGTGAGTGACGAAGGCACGTGCCTCGGCATGTCCTCGGCGCGAGCGGACGGTGACCCACTCGTTGGTTGCGACGCCGAGGCGCTTCGCGTCTGCCGGGCTGATCTCGACGTAGGGGTCCGAGGGGGCCAACGCCTTGAGCACGTCCGACTTACCGGTGCGCGTTTGGGTGTGCCATTGGCTCGAGCTCCCTCGGCCGGTCAGCAGTGTGAACGGGTAAGCGTTGTCGCAAGGCTCGGCCATCGGGCGCGGCTCATCAAAGAAGAGCTTGGCCTTGCCGCTCGCCGTATAGAAGGTTCCGTTCTCGAACAGCCGCCGCTGACTGTGCTTCTCAACCGATCGTCCGGCAGGTAAAGGCCACTGGACGCCCCCGAGCTCATCGATCATGTCGTAGCCGGTGATGCCCGTGATGTCGCACGGCATCCCACGGCTGCATTCCTTGAGAAGATCGAACGTTGCTTCCGGTGACCGCCACTTCGCGAACATATCGCCGCACCCCCACTGCTCCGCCAGCAACTTGACGATGCGGAAGTCCGAGAGGGCCGTACCAGGCGCACGCGAAACCTGCTTAGTGATCCCGATGCGGCGCTCCGAGTTGATGAAACAGCCTTCCTTCTCCCCCCAGCCGGCGGCCGGTAATACGAGGTCCGCGAATCGAGCGGTTTCGGTCGTGTGGTACATGTCCTGCACGACCAGGAAGTCGAGCTTCTCGAGGATGGCGTGCGTATCCTCACGGTTGATCCAAGAGTGAGCGGTGTTCGTGGCGATGATCCACAAGCCCCTGATGTCTCCGTTGAGGATCCCTTCCATGATCTGGTCGTACGCCCAGCTCGTCTCGGTTGGAATGCGGTCGACCTCGATGTCGAGGATGTTTGCGATCTTCGTGCGATGCTCTGGATTGTCGAAGGCGTGCCCGCCTAGCAGGTTCGTAGTGTTGCTGAAGAGACGCGACCCCATTGCGTTGCATTGGCCGGTGATCGAGTTGGCGCCGGTGCCAGGGCGCCCGATGTTCCCGGTGATGAGTGCGATGTTGATGATCGCCTGCGCCGTCCGCACGCCTTCGTGACTTTGGTTGACTCCCATCGTCCACCAGAACGACACGCGCTTGCCTTCGTGCACCAGTCTCGCGAGGTCTTCGATTCGACGAGGAGGGATCCCCACCCGTGGGGCGACGAAGTCCGGCCGGTACGCCTCCATGTGCTTTGCCAGCTCGTCGAAGCCCTCGGTGTGGGCTTCGATGTACTCGCGGTCGATCCAGCGGTTTCGGATGAGCACGTGCGCGATGCCGTAGAGCAGGTAGAGATCCGACTTGGGGCTCAGTGCTACGTGCTCGTCGGCTTGCTGTGCGGTTTCCGTCCGGCGCGGGTCGATCACCACGACCGTCGGATCATTCGGGTTCTTGCAAACGCGTTCCCACATGATCGGGTGTGCGATGCACGGGTTAGCACCGATGAAGAAGATCACGTCTGATTCTTCGAAGTCTTGGTAGGTGTAGGGCGGTGCGTCGAAGCCGAACGACTGTTTGTAGGCCGTCGCGGCCGTCGCCATGCATTGCCGGGTATTGCCGTCACCGTGCACCATGCCCATTCCGAACTTCGCCACGGCGCCGAGCAAGGCCATCTCCTCGAACGGGATCTGCCCGGTGCTCAGGAACGCAATCGAAGAGTCGCCGTGCTCCCGCTGGATCGCTTTCATTCGATCGGCGAACGTGGCAAGCGCCGTTGGCCAATCGGTCGCCCTGAGCTTGCCGCCCTCGCGCACCATCGGGGCCGTAGCGCGATCTTTGGCCTTGAGCGGAGTCAGCGCCTCCCAGCCCTTCGGGCACGCCATTCCCATGTTGACAGAGTAGTCCGTCGCAGGGGAGAGGTTTACGGCAGCGCCATCCTTCATGTGGACGTTCAAGCTGCAACCGGTGGCGCAGTAACCACAGACCATCGAGGTTGTGGAGTCGGGCTTCAAGCGGCTCGGAACCTGGCCCAGACCATAGCCGCCAGGGCTTCGAAGCAGGTCGCGCGTGAGCGGGCCTTCGCGGTCCCGGACGACTTTCTTGGCGCGGTCGAGTAGCGTCGTCGCTTTGTCGTTGGTCATCAGGGCACTCCACCCGGCATCCGAGGTGCGCTCATTGCACCAAAGAAGGTCATTCGCTCGAGCAGCTCACCGATGAGCAGCAGGGCGAACGCAACCCCGGCGCCGGCAAGCGTCGCAAGCGGTGCGTCCGCTGTGGCCGTGACTAGCAAGAAGAGCGGGACCAAGAGTCCCCCGACTCCCGCCGAGGCGAAGCGGAAGAAGGTCAGCTTTGCGAGCTCTCCTTTCAGCAGGAGGGCGGAACGCTTGAGGTCCCCTTGCGTCCGGTCTCTCAGGTAAAGGAAGATCAGTGATTCTCCCATGAGCTTTCCGGCCGTTGCGATCATCAAGACCGCGCCTGCGATTCGTGTGCCCTCGATCAGGGCAGGCGGCAGGGGCTCCGCGATGCTGACGGCGACGACCCAGAAGATCACAATCGTCAACGACAGGCCGAGGACGACGGACGTCATGAGGAACTTGAAGCCCGTTCGACTGAAGTGCCACCATCGGCGCATTGTCACGTGGTAGATCATCGCTGAGCAGAACACGGCGCCGAGCCCAATCACCGCCGTTGACGCCCCGACGATCGGCGCCCATCGATGGAACGTTGCCGCCACCACTCCCGGGACGACCGCGCTGTCCCCAAGCCACACCGTTGTAGCGTAGAACGCCGCCGCGCCCGCGAACGCACCAAATGCCATGATCTCTCGGCTGAGCCACGAGGTCCGGAGCCCTAAGAACGCGCGCCAAGCGTACTGCGGGCGCCCGAGGTGCATAGTGCTCGCCACGAGTGCGACGATGCCCAGGCCGAGCGCGACGACCGCATGATAAGGGCGAACGACCGACAGCAGCCCGGTTTCCGGGAGTAACCCGAGGATTTGGTCGACTAGCAACGCACCGACGGAGAGCTGGGTGAGCACGAGCATCCAGACTAGCGGCATGTGTTGATGCGCCGGGCGCACGGCATAGAAGTCAGCCGGCATCAAGTTGGGTGGCAGCGCCGAGTTGTTCTTGAACACCGTCGTCGGGACGGTGATGGAAGGCGGTGGTGCGCCCGGGAGGAACGCGTCGAGCTGTGCGGCCTCGAGCGCCTGCTCTTCGTCGACGACGGCGATCGAGATCGCTTCGCTCGGACAGGCCTGGACGCATGCCGGCGCCTCGCCGACGGCCAGCCGATCACTGCACATGTCACACTTTCGGACGATCCCGAGCTTCTTGTTGAACTGCGGAACCTCGTAGGGACACGTGAAGATGCAGTACTGACAGCCGATGCATTGATCATCGAGATGTTTGACGATCCCCGTTTCGGGGTCCTTGTCGTATGCCTTGGTCGGACATCCGCTCATGCACGCCGGGTCGATGCAATGGTGACACGCCGTGGTTACGGTCTTCTGGACAGGGGACTCGACGGTGCCCCCGTGCAACAGTCCGACTGAGCGCCAGGTTTCACCGTCGTCGAGCCCGTTGAGATTGTGGCACGCCGTCACGCAGGCTTTGCAGCCGGAGCACTTGTCGAGGTCGACTTGAAAGGCGTACTGTTGGCCCGGTCCAGGCGCTGAGGCCGGAATGAGACTTCGGTAATATTTTTCTTGCAGCGGCTCGTGCGCTTGGTCGTGAAACTGGGAAAAGCGCTCCACCGCGCTGAGGTCGTGCTGCTCGCGAAGCATCGTGTCGAGGAGCGACTCCTCCTTCGGGGCCTCGCTCGGTACCGCCCCGAGGACGGGCAACCGTATGGATCCATGAGATGCGCTCACTCCGCAGCCTCGGCCGCGATGTGGTCGTGGTTGGGGCACACGTAGGGAGCGAGCTCTTTGGCGGGTGGAAGGTCAACGTACACCTCGCCTTGCTCCACGCGAACTGGGAACGTGTGAATCGAGTACTCCTCGCCGGTCAAGCACTTGCCCGTGCGCAGAGAGAAGTTCTTCTTGTGCATTGGGCATGCGACCTTGGGCTCGTCTGAGACGTCGCCCAGTATTCCGCGTGACAGCACCATGTCTTGCATGTGGGGACACATGTTCTGCGTCGCGTACCACTCGCCGCGCGAAGAAAAGTTGAACACGGCGATCTGCGTATCCCCGTGCTTGATGGTGACGCCGCCTCCTTCCGGGAAATCCTCGGTGCGCCCAGCTTTTACCCAATTCGTTTGCAGGACCGGGAGCCGTGCCTTCGACTCCTCCGCCGTAGCGACCTTCGACCAGTCTCCGGGTCGCCGCTGACCTCGTTGGCCCACATAGAACACGCTGTCGTCTGGCTCGTCCGTGTTGGCGAAGTGCTGGAAGGCGGCGCGCTGCTCCGGGTCGTTGACCACCGCGGTCCACTCACATTGATAGCGGTCGACCAACAGTTGCATGGCCTCTTCCAGCTCCAGGCCGAGGCCTAAGCTGTCCTCGACGACGACGTTTCGCACGTGTTCGATGCCGCCCTCGAGCTTTTCGATCCACGTCGAGGTCCGGGTGAGTTTGTCCGCCGTCCGGATGTAGTAGATGAGGAACCGATCGATGTAGCGGATGAGCGTCTCCTCATCGAGATCGGCCGCCAGGAGATCGGCGTGGCGTGGCTTCGCGCCGCCGTTGCCGCCTATGTACAGGTTCCAGCCTTGGTCGGTCGCGATGATGCCGAAGTCCTTACTTTGCGCCTCCGCGCACTCACGCACGCAGCCGCTGACGGCGCTCTTGAGCTTGTGGGGCGACCGAACTCCCCGATATCTCTCCTCGATTCGGATCGCGAGCCCAACCGAGTCGTTGACGCCGTATCGGCACCACGTGGACCCTACGCAGCTTTTCACGGTGCGCAGCCCCTTGGCGTAGGCATGTCCACTCTCGAAGCCGGCCTCGACTAGCTCTTGCCAGATCTCGGGAAGCTGGTTCAGCCGCGCTCCGAACAAGTCGATGCGCTGTCCACCCGTGATCTTCGTGTAGAGACCGTACTTCTTCGCGACTTCGCCGATGACGATGAGCTTGTCCGGCGTGATCTCGCCCCCCGGCACCCGCGGGACCACCGAGTACAGCCCCTGGCGCTGAATATTTGCGAGGAAGCGGTCGTTGGTGTCCTGAAGGGTCGCGTGGTCCTCGAGGACCATGTCGTTGTAGATGCTTGCGAAGCACGAAGCTGCGGTGGGCTTGCACACCTCGCAGCCGTTGCCCGTCCCATGGCTCTCGAGGAGGGATTCGAAGTCCCGGATCTCTTTCAAGCGGATGAGATCGAAGAGCTCCTGCCGGGTGTAGTCGAAGTGCTCGCACAAGCGGCGTCGCACCGACTTTCCCTGTGCCGCCAGCTCGATGTCCAGAAGGTCGGACACCATGGGCATGCAGCCCCCGCAACCCGTGCCGGCATTCGTACACGACTTCACCTCGCCGACGGTGGTCAGCTCGCCGTCACGAATCTTGGTGCAGATCTCCCCCTTGCTCACGTTGTTGCACGAGCAAACCTGGGCCTCATCGGGTAGGGCGGCTACGCCCGCAGCGGCTCCGCCGCCTCGGCGACCCACGATCATGGCCTCGGGGTCGTCAGGAAGACGCGCCCCGGAACGCGCGTAGTGTAGGAGCTGGCCGTATTCCGACGCGTCGCCGACCAACATACCGCCGAGCAGGAATCCGCCGCAAGGGCTGATGACGAGCTTCTTGTAGACGCCTTTGACGAGGTCCTGGAAAACGATCGTCTTGGCCTCGGGATCGCGGTCCGCGAAGTGCTCGCCAAAGCTGGCGACATCGACGCCCATCAGCTTGAGCTTCGCGTTCAGGTCGGCGGCTTCGAATGCAGCTTCTTGCCCGGTCAGCCGCTTGGCAAGCACGTCGGCCATTTCGTAGCCGGGTGCGACCAAGCCGTAGACGACGCCCTTGTGCAACGCGACCTCGCCGATCGCGGAGATCGCCGCATCGCTGGTCTGCAGGTGATCGTCGACCACGATGCCGCCGCGATCGCCGATCGAAAGCTCGGCTTGGCGGCCAAGGTCATCCCGCGGACGAATACCGGCGCTGATCACCACCATGTCCACGGAAAGCTCTGTGTCATCGCTGAAGCGAAGTCCGGTGACCTCGCGCTCGCCTGTGATCGCTGCGCTGGCCCGGTTCAGGTGCACCGAGACCCCCAGCTCTTCGATCGCGTGTCGCAGGAGGCGCGCCCCGGTGTCGTCTAGCTGCCGGGGCATCAGCCGTGGCGCGAGCTCGACGATGTGCGTTTCGAGTCCGCATTCTTGAACTGCGCGCGCTGCTTCGAGCCCGAGCAGGCCGCCCCCCAACACCGCGCAGCTCTTGGCGTCTCGCGCGTACGCGAGAATCGCATCGAGGTCTTCGATCGTTCGGTAGACGAACACTCCGGGAAGGTCGACCCCTGGGATCTTCGGCACGAACGGGGATGATCCGGTCGCCAAGACCAGCTCGTCGTATTCGATCGATTCGCCCCGGTCGGTTTCGATGCGCTTCGCGACTCGGTCGATGCGCGTGATCCGCTCCGAGGTACGCAGCTCGATGCCACGTTCCTCGTACCATTCACGGGAAGCCAGGCTCAGCTCCTCGGCGGAGCGGTGCTCGAAGTACGTGGTCAGCCGAACCCGGTCGTAGGCCACCCGGGGTTCGTCCCCAAACACGGTCAGTCGGTAGCGTCCAGCGGTGTCATTGCTAGTCAGCCGATCGCAGAACTTCCACCCCACCATGCCGTTGCCAACGACGACCAATCTTCGGGTTTCGGTGCTCTGTTCCAGGCTCATCCTTTGCTCCTTCTCGCCCCCATGAGGCTCGCGCTGACGAGCTTGAAAGTAACGGCGAAAGCGGCTTGGTCAAGGCTGTTTTTCTCGATACATGTATGAAATCATTAGGAAATATTAGATTGCTGCAGCGCGTAAATCCGCGGAATGCTTGTATTGTTGAGTAAATGAGTCTACTTCTGTTTCCCGCATGTTTCGGAGCGACAGCTACTCGAGGAGCGACCGGCTCGCGCATCTCGCGCAGGCACGTGAAGCGGGTGACCGGCTGGTATGGCGAACGAATCTGGGCCCCGACGTTGTGGCCGAACGTGTGGCAGGGCGACTTCAAGATCGCGTCGGCTCCTGGTCGAATGGGCTCGAGTTTCAAGTTGCGACGACGAGCGATCCTTGGGCGCGCGTCTTGATGGGCCGTATCGCCGCGACACCCGAAGGGTCGGTGGTGATCGCGACCGTCGCTACGCGTACTGATCTCCGGGACATCATGCGTTTTGGCGGTCTCATGCTCCTCGCCACCATGTGCCTCCTCGCGATGTGCTGTCTCACCCAACTCGACGGGCGCGCGCTCTTGATGTCGCTCGTGGGAGTTGCCCTCGGCGGCATCGTAGCCTGGGGCACGACGCAGGCACTTCACGCTTGGTGCTTCGGCGCCGCGCGGGGTCGAGATGCCGAGCATCTAACCGTCGCGCTTCATCGGATCCTCAGCGAGGCGCCGGCGTAATCGTTAAAGCGAGCGGCTTTGTTTCCGAAGTAACGAAATTCTCACTCTCCGGAAACCCGCCGGAAAAGTAGACTCCACATACCCACAATGTGCTGTCGAACAAAGCAACCAAGATCGATCTATTCTCGCTTGGAACCGTCCAGATGCGAACGTTCCACCTCACGTGGTTCGCGTTCTTCATCTGTTTTTTCGCATGGTTCGCCCACGCGCCCCTGATTCCAGCGACCATTGGGCCCGACCTGGACCTCACGCGAACGCAGAGGATCACAGCGTTCATCGCGTCAGTGGGCGTCACTGTCATCGCGCGCCTCGTCATCGGGTACCTGTGTGATCGAGTCGGTCCCAGGCGAGCCTATGTGGCGCTCCTCATCTTCGGCGCCGTTGCGGTTGCGGGCTCATCATTCGCCCACGACTGGCCGACCTATCTGCTCTCCCGGCTCTGCCTCGGCGTCATCGGCGCCTCGTTCGTCATCACCCAATATCACACCTCGGTGATGTTCGCGCCCAACGTCGTCGGCATTGCAAACGCGACGACCGCCGGCTGGGGCAATCTGGGTGGTGGTGTGACTCAAGCCGTCATGCCGATGATCGCTGGCGCGATGGTGACGTTCGGCATCGCCAGCAGCGAGCTAGCCAAGTGGCGACCCGCGATGTTCGTCCCCGCCGCGGTGATGCTTGCTGTGGCCTACCTGTACTGGAAGTACACGACCGACTGTCCCGAAGGGAACTACGTCGATCTGCCCGAGCAGCGGCCACAGCAACGCGAAGGGGAAGGGCATCTGTTCTGGGACGCGTGCAAGGACAAGCGTGTGTGGATCCTCTTCGCGATCTACGGAGGCTGTTTCGGCATGGAGCTCTTCATCAACGGTCGCGCGGCCGCGTACTACCAGGGCCGATTCGGGCTTGCAGAAGCGAGTGCTGGCCTGATCGCTTCGCTCTTTGGTCTGATGAACATTTTCGCCCGAAGCATGGGTGGGTGGCTCGGCGACAGGTTTGCAGGGACGAGGGGTCTCACTGGCCGCGTTCGCTGGCTCGTCACCATCATGCTCGCCGAGGGAATCGCGCTCATCATCTTCTCACGAATGGGGGTCCTGCCAATGGCGATCAGCGCGATGATTCTCTTCAGCCTGTGCGTTCAGATGGCGGAGGGCGCCACCTTCTCGGTCGTGCCGTTCATCAACAAGCGCTCGCTCGGGTCCGTGGCGGGCATCGTGGGCGCTGGAGGAAACGTGGGCGCGGTTCTCTATGCGCAGTTCCTGTTGAGGAGCGAGTTGCCACTTCAGGACTGCTTCCTATCCTTCGGGCTAGTCGTGATGGTACTCGGTGTCCTCGGATTTGGCATTCGCTTCTCCGATGAAGTCGAGGCTCAGGCCAGAGCCGAGTTCGACGCGGGTGTCGCAGCGCGGCAGGCCGGCGGGTCGCACGCTCCGGAGGTCACTTCCGCGTAGGGTCAGTACCGGAAGACGTATTCGAGCCACAGCCAGTGTTCAGGGTTCGGCACGCGCGTGAGTGTCGATTCACGACGGTCGAGGAATACACGAAGGTCGTAGCGAACGCGCACCATGTCGCGCTCACGGGCGGTCACTGCTGCGTCGAGGTACGCCCATAGCGTATGCGGACGCCGATGGTTGTCCCAGATATCCTCGAAATCATAGCGGATGCGGAGTCGCAAGCGGAGGATGTCGACCGGCCGGGTCGTGACGCCCAGGATCGCAGCGATGTCCTGCTGGGCCCCCACGCCTCCGAGGCGCGTGCCGACCCAGCGGTGCTGAAACTGCCCCGATAGCGTGAGCTGGCGGACGGGCTGGTACGCGAGCCGCGTTGCTAGCAGAACACGCTGCGATCCGGTGCTGCGATACTCGGTCCACGCTGCCAAGACCCAGGACGGCGCCATCTGCCAGTCCGCGCGCGCGAAGACCAGACCGTGGAGCGCACCTGAGGAGAGCTGACGCCATCCGTCGGCCATCACGCGAACACCGACGCGCGGCCCGGGCTGGGTCGCAACGCGAACGCGGACCCCTGCCTCGTCCCTCGCGCGAAGCCCGTCGAGCTCGTCAGGCGCCGAGACAGGCCGGGCGTATGGGTTGGCATACTTCGATCCGTAGTAGCGCGCGGACAGATCCAGCTCGGTAGCCGCGAGAGTCGTCACGCTCCGCACCACCGCTCCGTAGCCGCCCCCGCCGTCGGCCTGTGCATCGAAGCTCCGGGCGACTTCGGCGAAAAAATCTTGCGCGCCGAACCCGAACGCCGCGTCTACGCCGACCGCTCCGAACGGTCCCCCGAAGGGTTTGCGGGAGAACTCCTGGAAACCAAGCGCCGCTCCTTGGACGAGCCATCTGGGGATCGAGCCGTATCCGGTGAGCCCGAGGTGGCCCCGATCATTCCAGAAATAGCTCGCGTTGGCGCCCGCTAGCGCCTCCGCATACATCGCTGGCAGCGTCGCAAATGTGGCCGTGCTCGCGGGTGCGCTGGGGTCGCCAGTCCGCACATAGACGGGAGGCGCCCGACATGCAGGGTCCTCGTCCCGCCTCGGATCGCTGCAAGTGTTGGTATCGACGATTTCGATCTGCGGGATGCGGTGCACCTGATACGACCCCCACGCGTAGGCCTGAAGCCACCCTCTCCCGACCGGGAGGTCCTTCAACCCGAGCGCGACACCCGCCAATCGATTCGTCCACGCGTAGTCGGGCGTGACCCGCGTGACCCGGTTGGTCGGGCACGGTGACGCCTGCAGGCCTCCCGCCGAGCGCCGGCATCGAAGTCCAAGCGCGTTGCTGCGACGAAGCTCGTAGTCCCCAAAGAATCCGTTCGGCGTAACTTGGTCCGTCACGTCGAACGTCAAGCGTTGCCCGAAGCCGATGCGATAGGTCCCGCCGATGATCTCCCACTTGTCGTCTTCCCACTCGACGTAGAGCTTTGGCACTTCGAAACGAACCCCCTCGGGCTCTGCGCTGAAGGCCGCGCGGTTCGGGTCCCATTGGATGCGATGCAAGCCGTTTCGGGTGAGAGTGGCGGAGCCGCCGATGTCCAAGTTGCGAAGGGTCTCGAGCCGCGCTTGCAGCGCCGACGCGGGAGGCAACCGGTCGTGTCGACCGCTCCAGCGTCCCTGGACCCGCAGGAATCCCTTCGTTTGCGACTTCGGAACATCCGCAGGCCGGATGATGACGAACGCGCGGAGGGCTTCCACCGACTCGACGTCGAGCACCCCTGCAGCGACGAGATCGCCCAGCTCGTGAATTGACCCCGCCTCCGCACGGTAGGCGAGGATTCGATCCACCTGCCCGTAGTCGAGGTTCGGAAGCAGGTACAGCTGCTGCCGGCCCGCCCGGTTCAGCTCAATCCGCGTTTGATGGAGAACGAGGAGTGCGTTGAAGGACGACTCGGAGATCTGCTCCGTCGCCAGTAGGTCGTACAGGTCCTCCTCGGTTTCGACCTCGATGAAGATCTCGTACTGGACCGCCGACGCCGAGCACGGCGCGAGCGCAATCAGTGATGAGAGGGCAAACGCGCGCTTCAGAAGCACCAGGGGTTCGCCGACCCGGGTGTCCCCAAGTCGCCATCACCGTAGGCGTGCACCGCGTCACAGACGTTGCCGGCGCCATCGACCTGAGTGGCCACACCAGGGTTCGAGCGCGCGTAGCTCACCGCGTCGAGGGCTCGGCTATCGATGCTCAGCGTGATCGTTTCGTTGGTGTTGTTCAGCGAGAGAGACAGCTCCGTGCGGACGGCGTCGATGCCCCCGTTCTGCGTCGGGTCTGCATTCCGTGCGAAGACGACGTGTGCGCCCGCCCGGACCTCGAGGCAGTCGTCGCTCTCCACGATTGTCGTGCTGGCCGTGAGATCCGACAATACGAGGCCGTTTAGATCCACCGCCGCGTCGAAGCGGACCTCCACCCATTCGCCCTCGCGGTTTCCGACAGCCAACGGGTTGGCCATCCACTCCGTAATGGTCGCTTCACCCGCCGTTGGACTGACGATGCCACGTGGCGCGCCCTCGTCGAAGCACATCCCCGGGCCCAAGACCACGGGACATTCAGGGTTCGTGTCGCCGGGTGTTCCGAAGTTTTCTTCGAAGTACTCGTCCTCCGGCAGCGCCAAGCAGACGTCTTGATTCGGGTCGATCTGCCAGGCGACTCCCTCGACGGTGCCGTCGTAGTCCACGCGGTCGAGGTCCACGCCACCCGCGCCAGCGACAATCGCCCGTGGCCCCGAGTTGCCGAGGCTGAACTTCAACTCCGCGTCGACGCGGGGAGCCGCCGCCGGGCTCGCCCCGAAGACGACACGTGTCCCCGCGTCGACCGGAAAACACTCTTCTTGGTCGATGACGGCCTTCAACGCGTCGGGCGCTGGCCCAAGCTGAAAGCTATTGAGGTCGATCTCCGCGTCGAACGAGGCCTCGACCCACTCCAGCTCCGTGTCAGGCCCCTCCGGATTGGCCATCCACTCCGTGATCCGCACGCCACCCGGCAACGGCGCGCGGATCGCACGGGCCGATCCGTCTTCCAGGCAGAGGCCCTCCACCCGAACGACCTCGCAGGGACTGTTCATCGCTCCCGGCGTCCCGAAGTTGCCGTCCGAAATGGGATCGACTCCCTCGGGAGTCATGCACCAATGATTTGCGTCGTCGTTGAGTTGGTGGTCCGGGGCGAGACGCCCGTCGAACTCGAGCGCACGGCCATCCGCCGTCCGCTCGTAGCGCACCTCATCGATGATCATGTCGCCACAGCGCAAGACCAGCGCGGCGTCGGAGTTGCGCAGGCTACCGAGCGCTCCACCGTAGCTGTAGTCCACGTAGCTCGGCATCGCTCCGGTCGGCGCGTTGCCAATGACGAAGTAGGCCTCTGCGTCCACCGAGCCGCCAAGGAACCGATGCGACTTCGAGCTAGCCCCGTCGGCTCGGCTTGTGGCGAGCGTCAAGCCTTCAAGATCGAGAAACGCCCCCGTTGCGTTGAAGACCTCGATGTATTCGCGGTCGCCGTCACTCCCGTCCGGGTTGGCATGAACCTCTGTAATGACGAGGTCCCCTGGCGACAGCTCCCCGCACACGTTTGTTTCCGCAATCGCCTCTCGCCCGCAACCCATGAGCAGCCACGCGCACACGCAACCGCGCGCCCAATTCCAAACACCCGTCATCTCGACCTCCCGTCGTGGTTTCACGGGTTATCGGACAACGCCTCGCGCGGTTTCGTTCCGTCGGCGGCGAGGCTATTCGGCGGCCTGTTCTACGTCCTCGGGCCACGGCAGCTTCGGCAGCGTGACCTGCTTCGGGTCCTTCACGACGATTTGAAGCGTGCGATAGCTACCCTTTTCGTAAAGCTCCACCGTGCCTCGAACCGAGACCGGTTCTTTCCAATAGCGCTCGATCCCGGTGTCGCGAAAGACGTCTTTTTCGAAGAAAATGATTGGGAAGCTGCTGCCCCGCTGCCTCGCCAGCGCCACCCGCACGAGCCCCTTGAAGTGTTGGATTTTATCGACCGTCGAGAGGACCGTGACCGTCTTGCCAAACGCGGCCTCCAGTTGTTGCATCGCGTCCCAGTGGGCCAGCTCGATGTAATCGTCTCGACCCGTCGCTTCGTGCTCGAACGCGCGAATGAAGTCGGCTCGGGCATTCCACCACGCCTTGCGCTCGTCATAGTCGCCATACCCCTGGGCGTCAGGGCTCCAGATGCCGCGCTTTGCCTTGCGTGCTTCGGCTTCGGCGTGTGCAAGCTCGTTGTCGAAGCGCCGGGAGTAACCGTACTTCGTGAAGTAGGGGCTCATGCCGGCGCGTATCGCCTCCGCGTTGTAGTTCTTCCATCGTCCGTTCTTCTTCACCAAGACATAGGCGAGCAGGCGCCCGTAGTATCCGCGGATCTCCTTTGGGTCGTCGCGTTCTAGCCGCACGACTTCCACGCCCGCCAGAAATGTTCTGGCAAACTCGGTAGCGCGTCCGCCCATCGGGGTCCCCGGCTTGGTGGGCCGGGCCCTGCCGGCGCGCTTGTCTTTCAGATACTTGTCGAAGTTCTTGGCGGCAGCCGCACGGTCGGCCCGCGCGCGCAGTTTTTCTTCGGTATCGATCGACAGCAGCCGAAGGGACCCCTCGATGCCCTCGACTCGCATTGTATCGCCATCGACCACGGGGTGCTCGGGGAGCCGGTACTCTCCGATGAGCAGCCCCTCTTGCTCCACCTCTTCGGGTGCTCCCGCTCTTGCCGCCGTGCGCTCGGCATCCCCCGTGTGCGCCTCGGTGGCCTCGACCTGTTGGATGGGCGCCTCGGCCCCCGCGCCCCGGTCGCAACCCGCGACCGACACCAGGATGATGGCCCCCGCCGCCCAGACGCTTCCCCACGTTCGCATCACCCGCAATGTATTCAATTTGACCGCCGCCGGCTACCGCTTACGACATGCATCGTGACGAATCAGGAACCGCGCCGCGTCGATGCCTACGCTGCCCACGCGGCGGGCGCATTACTCACCCCATTCGACTACGAGCCCGCCGCGCTTGGTCCCCACGATGTCGAGATCGAGATCACGCACTGCGGGATCTGTCACAGCGATCTCCATTTGATCGACAACGACTGGCAGACGAGCCAGTTCCCGCTCGTTCCGGGGCATGAGATCATCGGGACCGTTGCGCACAAGGGGCCGCTCGTCAGCCACGTGGACATCGGAACGCGTGTCGGCGTGGGCTGGCAATGTGGGAGCTGTCTGCAATGCGAGTGGTGCGAGCGCGGCGATGAGAACTTGTGCGCCGACATGGTCGAGACTTGCGTGGCGCGTCCTGGGGGCTTCGCCGAGCGTATTCGCATCGACGGGCGCTTCGCGTTTGCGATCCCCGAGGCCCTGAGGTCGGAGGTTGCGGCCCCACTGCTGTGTGGCGGCATCACCGTCTACTCGCCGCTTCGTCAGCACGCCCGGCCTCAGAGTCGCGTGGGTGTCATCGGCATTGGGGGGCTTGGGCACCTTGCGATTCGTTTCGCGCATGCGCTTGGATGCGAAGTGACCGCGTTCTCCTCCACCGCCGCCAAAGAGGAAGAAGCTCGGGCGCACGGCGCGCATCAGTTCGTCTCCAGCACCGACGATCGCGCCCTCAAAGCGCAGCGCGAGTCGTTGGATCTGATCATTTCGACCGTGAATGTACCGCTCGACTGGAAGCGCTACGTGAACGCCCTTCGTCCGGACGGCGTGTTGTCGTTCGTAGGAGCCCTTGCCGAGCCTCTGACGATACCGACCGGGCTCTTGTTGGCCCGACGCCGCTCGGTGTCCGGAAGCCCCATCGGCGGCCGGGTGGCGATGCGCGAAATGCTGGACTTTGCAGCTCGACACGGCGTTGGCGCGCAAGTGGAGACGCTTCCCATGCACGAGGTCAACACTGCACTCGAGCGCTTACGCCGCAACGACGTTCGATATCGGTTCGTGCTCGAGCGGGGCTGACGGCGCTACTCGTCTTCCCCTGCGTCGACGCCCGCAAGCCGTCGAGCGAGCCGTTTCTTGAAGTCGAGCTTCATCTGGCGTCCGATCTGAACACGTTGCGCCTGCGGTGACCCCGCGCCGTGCAGGGACTCGGTCAGGTAGCCGACCGCGTTGCGGCCCAGCGTCATGTTCTCGATCAATCGCAGAATGCGAATGCGTGATTCAGTTGGCACGTCGGCCCGCCCTCTCAGGTATTTGTCGAGCAGAGCGCCGAGCTCCGGGTGCGTCAGGTCTTTCTCCGAGGGTGCTGTGCTCACGAGGCCGCCCGCGAGGTCTTGCGCGATGCGCCCCATTTCGAACGGCATCTTGGTGACGTGGTGTTTGCACACGTTCGCGAGCATGTCGTCGTTCAAGTAGACGCCTGACTTCGTAGCCCGCGCCTGATGGGACGAGGCGATGCCAGCCGCGTACATCGTCTCGTTGAGATGCGTCATCTGCACGAGCTTGTCCTTGATGTGGCTGGCCTTTTCGACGCCGTTGTCCTCGGCCGCCTGCGCCGCCGCGCCGATCAACACGTCGCCCACGCCCGTCTTGCAGACATAGCTGCGCCGATGATAACAGGTGAACCGCTCGACGAGCATCGAAGCGAACTCGTACTCGCCATCCATGAACACGTGGCTCCAGGGCACGAACACGTCGTCGAGCACGACCATCGCTTCCTGGCCGGAAAATCTCGCGTTTCCGACGTCGATCGAGCCGCCTTCCATGCTGCGGGTGTCGCACGATTGGCGTCCGTAGATGTATGTAATGCCGGGGGCGTCGACCGGAAACGCGGCAACGATCGCGTAGTCTTTGTCCTTGGCTCCGAGCCGCATCGTCGGCATCGCGATGATCCAATGCGAGTTGATGCAACCCGTTTGGTGGGCTTTCGCGCCTTTGAGCCAAACCCCGTCCTCGTTTCTCTTCGTGACGTGCACGTACAGATCCGGGTCGTCCTGTTCGTGCGGGGCCTTGCTTCGGTCGCCTTTGACATCGGTCATCGCGCCGCCGACGACGTAGTTGCGCTCTTGCATCGTCGTGAGGAACGCCTCGAGCCGCTCCCGATAAGCCGTCCCATGCTTCTCGTCGATCTCGTAAGTGACCGAGTAGAGGGAGTTGAAGGCGTCCATACCGACACAGCGCTGAAAGCAGGTGCCGGTGTTCTGCCCGAGCTTTCGTTGCATCATGTTCTGTGCAACCAGATCTTCCGGGCTCTGCACCAGGTGCAGGAAACGGTTGACGCGCTTGCCGGTCAGCGATGACTCGACGGTCGCAATCTCGGGCTCACGAATCGCGAGGTCGTACGTTTCAGCGACCGCGTTGATCGACGGCCGGATCATCGGGTGGTCTACCGGCTCCTCGACCAGCTCACCGAACAAAAACACCCTTAGGTTTCGGTTGCGAAGGCTCTCGATGTAGTCGATGCCGGATTCGATTCGTGCGGGCGTGTCGCCGTTGCCAAGAGGCATCGTCCCTCCAAAGAGACCTACTCTACCACGCTGGTCAAAGGGGCGCGCCCGTCAGCTCGGCACGCGTTTCCTCGACAAAAAAGCGACCTTTGGCGTCGCGCGCGAGGCGTCCGAGGGCAATCTCATGGTCGTGCGTGAAGTACAGCCGACCGCCTTGTTCGAGCAAGCGCGTGAGCAAATCTGTTTTCTCGTTGATCAGCTGCTCAGGGTATCGGTCGTACCCCATCGTGATGGGGAGGTGTACCCAAGCACGCCCTGGAATGAGGTCGGCTGCGAAGATGACGGGGCCGTCTTGTCCGGGGAGCTCGGTCAACATCAGCCCGGGTGTGTGCCCCTCCGAAAGCCAGAGCTTGTAGTCACGACCGAGTGTTTCGGAGCGGTGTCCTTTCACGACCTCGAGCCGACCGGTTTCTTCGAGGAGCGATGGAAGCTCGGGGATGAACGACTTGCGGTCTCGCGCGTGTGGATGCTTGGCGCGCTGCCATGCGTCCCAGCTGACTACGAAGGTCGCCTTCGGGAACAGGAGCTGCATCGGCTCCTCGGCGTCGTAGGCCTTGAGCAGTCCCCCCGCGTGATCGAAGTGGAGGTGAGATAGGACGACGCAGTCGATGTCTCCGTCGTTGAAGCCGGCTTTCTGTAGATTGTCGAGCAACACGTGCCGCTCCTCTTGAACCCCGAATCGGTCGCGTAGCTGCGGCGGAAAAAAGGCGCCGATCCCCGTTTCGAACAAGATGCGCCGGTTGCCGTCTTCGATCAGCAACGCTCTGCATGCCAGGGGAATACGATTGAGCTCGTCGGGTTCGACCCATTGACTCCAAAGTGCGCGCGGCGCGTTGCCGAACATAGCGCCGCCGTCGAGGCGCTGCGAATTACCCAGGATTGACCATGCGCGGCGTTTCCCCACGAGCGCAGCCTATCAGGGTAGGGAAGCCGTTTGAAGTCGCTGCCGAACGACGTACACGTTGGAGCTCGCGTGTCGCACGACCCGCTCGGCCACACTGCCGATCAGCCAACGCTCCACGCCGCCGCGTCCGTGCGAGCCGACGACGATCAGATCAACGCCGTGCTCCTCCGCATAGTCGCAAATCGCCTTCGCAGGGGCGTGGTCCACGAGCACCGCGATGTCGACCTCGATGTCGCCAAGGTTTTGGTCGCGTAGCTTCGCGAGTGCGGCCCGGTGTGTGGTCTCATCGTTGGTGGACGCTGTCTCGAGAACGGCTTGGGGTGGAATGAACGCCTGGGGGTCCGAGACGTGGATCAGCGTCACCTTGCTTCCGTTGGCCCTCGCGTACTCCCCGACTTCGGCCAGCGAACGCGTGGAATGAGCGGAGAAGTCGACGCATGCGAGGATGTGCTTTGCGGACATGACCGAAAGCTATCATCTTTCCGAAATGGGCGGCATGCGGAGACTTGGGTTGGTTCTAGGCGCCGTTGGGTGTTGTCTGGCGTGCGGCGCCTTCGGCTGCAGTAAGTCGGCCAATACGGAGGGCACCACCATCACCAGCGCAACGAGCGAGGAGACCGATTCGAAGTCTTCCCGCCCATCTCGCTCCGAGGTGGCTTGTCGCCTGCACTCCTGCGCACCCCCGTACTTTTGCAACCAGGACAAGGGCGTCTGCGAGCGCTTGCCCTGCATCGAGAGCCGCGACTGCCCGTACGGCTACAAGTGCGACTTCTCGCTGAACGTCTGCCAGTAACCGCGTCGACAGAAGTAAGCATCGCTAACATCGTGTGTCTACCGTAAGTTAGCGATGCTTACATTGAGAGCTCCATAGAAGTAAGCGCTGATAACATACGTCTGATATGCTGCCCGCATGAGCGAGCCAGCCAGGTCATATCACCACGGACATCTGCGCGAGACCCTCCTAGAGACGGCGTTTGGGCTAGTCGATACACAGGGCGTCGAGGCGATCAGCATGCGTGCGCTGGCCCGAGAGGCCGGCGTTTCGTCCGCCGCACCGTTCCGCCACTTCGCCGACAAACAGCGATTGCTCGACGCGGTGGCCGAAAAAGCCGCCGCCGAGCTCGAACGACAGCTCGATGAAGCCAGCGCGGAATGCAGCGACGCCCTCACTCAGTTCCGCGCGATGAGCGTCGCCTATGTCCGGTTCGCCGCCGAGCACCCCGCTCTCTTTGACCTCATGCACAGCACCGATTCGGTTGCGGCTCCCTTTCTGGGTACGGTCAAAGATGAGCGAAGGTTAAAGTTGATCGCGCTCATCATTGAGGGCCAGAACGCCGGCCTCATCCCCGAAGCTGACCCCGAGCTCATCGCCCTCACCAGCGAAGCGCTCACCCACGGCCTCGCCCGAATGATCGTCGACCGCCACCCGCGCCTCCGAACCCTCTCCTCCCAAGAAGCCCGCCAACTGGCCCTAGCCGCGACCCACCTCCTCCAATCCGGCATAGGCCTCTCCTAGGGGACACGCTCCCCCCGCAAAACACGCGTAACTCCCGATAGTTACGCAGCACACCGCGACAATCCCGGCAGTGTCAGTGTCAGCGTTAGTGCCGGTGTCAGTGTCAGTGTCAGTGCGAGTGTCAGTGTCAGTGCCGGTGTCAGTGCCGGTGTCAGTGCCGGTGTCAGTGCCGGTGTCAGTGTTGACGGGGGGTGGGGGTGGGTTGATAGTCCGCCGCATGAAGATATTGAGACTCCTTGCTTTCAGCGTCATTCTGGTCGGTTGTCAGGCTGGGACCTGGCTGGAACAGGGTGACGGAGAGCCGGCTGCCGGGGTTTCGGAGCACACCGCTGACCCAGCCGGTGAGCCGGCTGCACCCATGGTGCTTCCGGAAGGTTCGTCCTCTGAGGCGGACCTCAAGGCTGCGCTCATGGGTGGCGTTCCCGGGGGCCGTTGGAAGGAAGGGCTCCTGTTCGAGGGCATTCGGCCGCAGCCCTGGCTCAAGAGCGCGGCAAATTGGTTCCCCCGTACCGAGGATGTTCAGCCGAACGAGATGCGGATCATCTTCATGGGGACTGCGCCGTTCATTCGGCCGGGGCAGATGAACACGTCGATGTTCGTGCAGCTCGGCAATGGCGAGAACTTCGTGTTCGATCTCGGTGAGGGTTCGGTTGCCAACTACATCTCGGCCGGCTTCGCACTCAACGAGATCGACAAGGTCTTCATCACGCACCTTCACGTCGATCACTTTGGCGCACTTCCCTACCTCGCGATGTTCGGTGGGTGGGCCGGCCGCTGGCACAAGAATCTCGAAATCTACGGCCCCTCCGGACGCACGCCCGAATACGGCACCGCCAAGATGGTCGAGGGGATGAAAATGATGCTCGGTTGGCACATCGATGCGTTCAGCGTCTTTCCGGACCGGCAAGGCCTCGCCGGCGATTCTGGACGCGGTAAAAGTCGATTACTACGGGGCCCCGACACCCCTGAACCAATTGGCCACCGTGGCGGTGCCCGAGCCGCGGCTCCTGACCGTTAAGCCGTTCGATCGCAACGCCATCGGCGATATCGAAAAGGCGATCCAGGGGGCGAATCTGGGTTTGAACCCGGCCAGCGACGGCATGATGATTCGCATTCAGATCCCGGAGTTGACCGAGGACCGCCGCAAGGATCTGGGCAAACAGGCCCGCGAACAGGCTGAAGAGGGCAAAGACGCCAAAGGTGAGCGGCACCAGCACGAGCAT
>JAUXFZ010000306.1 GCA_030622585.1 Myxococcales bacterium | reverse complement strand
CTTCTCGGCTCGTTTGCGGCTGCGATTCTGCTTTTTGGAAGCGCCTTGCTTTACGGGGCGACGGGGCACACCGACCTCGCGGGCATCGGGCAGGTGGTTGCCGCCGGGGAAGCCGACGCAACCCTGACCGTGCTCGCGCTGGTCATGCTCATCGTCGGGCTGGCGTTCAAACTTGGCGCGGTGCCGTTTCACATGTGGGTGCCCGATGCCTACGAGGGTGCCGCGACCCCGGTTACGACGTTCATGTCGGTGGGCATCAAGGCGGCCGCCGTCGCCGTTCTGCTGCGCGTGTTGGTGGGGGCGTTTGGCGACCCGGCCAGCATGGGCCTCTACACGGGTTGGACGCCGGTCATCATGGCGCTCGCCGTCATTACGATGGTCTACGGCAATCTGGCTGCACTCGCGCAGACCAGCGTCAAACGTATGCTCGCCTATTCATCGGTCGCGCACGCGGGCTACATCTTGGTCGGTATCGCTGCAGTGCACGAAGTTGGTTCGTTCGCGGTTAGCTCGGTGCTTTATTACATCGCTGCGTACACGTTCTCGAACGTCCTCGCGTTCGGCTCCCTCATCCTGATGGGGTCGAAGGGCAAGGAGGCTGTCAGCTACGACGACCTTGCTGGCGCGGGACGCCGTCACCCCGTGGCGGCATTCCCCTTCGTCATCGGCGTCCTATCGCTGCTCGGCATGCCACCTACCGCGGGCTTCTTCGGCAAGTACTACGTGTTCAGTGCCGCGGTGCAGGCAGGCGGACCGATGATTTGGGTCGCCGTCATCGGTGTGCTGGCGAGCGCTGTGGGGGCTTACTACTACCTCAAGGTCATCGTCTACCTCTTCATGCGCGAGCCCCAGGAGGACCAGCCCATCGCGGTTCCCATGAGGTCGATGTATGTCACCGCCGCTCTGGTTCTGGCGGGATACTACGTGGTGAAGATGGGGATCACTCCGAGTCGCTACCTCGACTGGGCCGTATCGGCCGCCTCGAGCCTGGTCGGCTGACGGGCGCGACTCAACTGGCGTGCCCGAGGCGGTCGCCCGGTCGCACGAGTAGCCGGCGAGGACGGCTTTCGGGGAGCGCGTTGAAGGCGCGCTTCCAATCGGAGAAGCGGCCACCCGCGTGGACCGCATCGAGCACGGCCAACCCTTCAGCGCGCCCTCCCTGCGCCAGCACGTACTCGACCCAGGCCCATCGGGCGCTGGTCGCGCGAATGTCGACTCGCCCCTGAACCCCACGGCGAAGCCGTCGAAGCCGAGACTCGACCAGGGGCATGCCGGCGAAGGGGGTACCGTCGAGCGGGGTGTTCCGCTTGGCGACGAACGGTGCGACGCCAAGAGAAAGGGGGATGAGCGATGATAGTTCTTTGCCGAATTCGATGAGCTCATCGATGTCGTCATCGGTCTCGCTCGGAATGCCGACCATGATGTAGAGCTTCAGGCGTTTCATGCCGTGGCGCCGCGCAAGCTTGGCGGCCTGCCGCAGCTGCTCCTCCGTGGTCTTGCGTTGGATGAAATCACGCATGCGTTGGCTCGCTCCGTCGCTTGCCGTCGTCAGGATTCGGTGACCCCCTCTACGAAGGGCGGCGACGGGGTCGTCGTTCAAGCGATCCGCTCGAAGCGACGACAGGCCGACCTCTCGTCCCGAGTCCACGAGCGCGTTGACCACCTCGGTGATTTGCGGGTGATCGGTCGTCGCGGCGCCGACCAGGCCTACCTTCTTCGCATCGTCCGGGATCAGCGAGAGAATGCGTTCCTTCTTGACGATACGCATGCCGTCGTTCGTGGAGCGGCGCATCACACAGTACGTGCAGCCGCGGTGACAGCCGCGTTCGGGCTCGATCAAGAACATGTTGCGGAGCTCGGTGTGTGGCGTGATGATCTGCGAGAACGCGGGGAGGGTGGTCGTATCGGCCTTGTCGATGGGTGGAAGGATGTCGCCGTGTGCGGTCGGCACGAACACGTGGGGGTGGCTGGCCAGCGTACTCATGGCGCTCTCCTTGGAATCCGATCCGAAGATCACGCCGAGGGCCGTGTGCACCGATTGGTCTGCCTCGCCCATGATGATCGCGTCGACGAACGGGGCGAGCGGGAGCGGATTGCTGAACGTCAGTGGGCCGCCCGCCAAAATGAATGGGTGTTGCTCGCCCCGGTCCTCCGCCAACGGGGGGATACCCGCGAGCTCTAGAGCCTGAATCAGCCCAGCAAGTTCTGTCTCGTATGCCACCGACACTGCGATCACTGGGTAGTCGGAGACCGGTCGCAATTTTTCGTAGGTGACGAGTGGCAAGCGCGATTGCCGCCACGCGTCGACATCGTCGGGCAGAAACGCCCGATGGGCAGCCCGGCCTTCCGTCGCATTGATGGCCCGGTAAATCGTCTGATACCCAAGCGATGACATCCCGACGCGATAGGGACTCGGATATAAGAGCGCGACCGCCTCCGGAGCATCCTTATCGATGCCTCCAGTCTCGTCGCCCATGCGCGTCAAAATCGCGCCCTTCAAGTCGCCCATCCGGCTAGCCTACGAGGGACGCCACGGTTAGTCGACGCTGGTGCCCACTCGGTTCCAGCGGATGCGTTCCCAGAGGGAGGCGCGCATGTTTTTCCAGGACATGTAGATGAACAGGGTCTTGCCCTTGATCCGCGAGTTGGAGACCGCGCCAATCAACGGATTGCGGCTGTCGTTGGAGCTATCGCGGTGGTCGCCGAGGACGTAGACATGGCCCTCGGGGACCTCGACGGGTAGTCGGTCGAGAGGGAAATCGTGTTTGGAGTGGCTCATGCGGTGCGGGGTGCCGTCGAGGGTCTCCTCGTAGACCCTGCACGTCGGGTCGAGGTTTTTCTGCTCTTCGCTCGAGCACGGCCCCGCATCGACGGTGTGCAACACCTCGGCGTTGCGCCAGATCTTGCCATCCCGGATGAGAATCTCGTCTCCGCCCACGCCGATGACGCGCTTCACGATATCTTCGTTGTCGGCCGGGCTATGGAGGATGATCACGTCGCCGGGGTCGGGGCCGCCCCAGTTCCATACTGCTTCGTCCGTGAACGGGAGGAACAGCCCAAACGGGTACTTCGCGACGACGACGCGATCTCCGTCGAGGAGGGTGGGCTCCATCGAGGGGCCGTCGATCGCAAAGGCTTCGAACAGCGTCACCCGGATGAACAAGGCCAGGAGCAGCGCGCCGCCGATCGTCAGCAGGTTCGACTTCCAGCCGTCGCCTGTTTTCTTCGCGCGTGCCCCCTTGGAAGCGGCTTTGTCTTGTGGTTTGCTCATTCGTGCGGGGCTAGCGGCAAGCGGCCCGGGCGGGCCCTTTGCTGGCGCGGACGCTAGTCTGCGGGTAGGCATGCGTCAAGCGACCCCATGACGATCCTATGCATCGACACCGCCACCGAACACGGCACCGTTGCCATCGCTCGCGACGACGATTCGATCACGTCCGTGTGCTGGCGCTCGGCCGGACGCCACGGGGAGAACCTGTTCGGCTACATCGAATCGGCGTTGGCGGAAGCGGGCGCCTCTCGCGAAGATTTGTCTCTGATAGGTGTCGATATCGGCCCCGGCCGATTCACCAGCCTTCGCGTGGGTCTTGGCACAGCCAAAGGGCTCGCCCTTGGCCTGGAGCTGCCCATCGTTGGAGTCAGCTCCCTACGGGTCCTCGCCCGAGCGATCGAAGCCGACGTAGGTCTGGTCCGAGTACCCGTCATGAGCGCATACCGCGGTGACGTGTTCGCGGCGGCGTATCTCATTCGGGAGGACGGGATGGAAGAGTTGACGCCTCCACTCTTCGGTCCGCCTCAGGTCGTGTTCGAGCAGATCCGTGACGCCGTCGCTGGTCGACCTGTCGCGTTAGGCGGTGAAGGCGTGCGACCGCATGCGGCGCTGATCGAGGCGTCGCTCGATCTCGAAGTCGACGAGGTGCAGATGGACCTCGATCACTCGACCCCGGAGGCCATAGTGGCCGAAGTCCGGTACACGATGCGCGCCAACGGCCCGGCGAACCTAGACTCCTTGGAGCCTCAGTACCTTCGCGCGAGCGATGCGAAGTTGCCCGAACGTCCGTTCCGGACCGAGCCGCCCAGCTAGCCGGCGTGTGCGGAGATCGCTTCGCGGTAGCTGCGCTCGTAGAGCCGCGTCGTGCGCTCCCACGAATGGTCAATGAGCATGACCCTGCTCTGCATCTCGCGGAACGGCTTGTTGTTGGCGAACGCGGCAGCTCCGCGTTGCACGGCCGAGAGCAGGGACCTCGTGGTTGGATCGTCGTAGAGAATACCCGAGCCGGTCTTCAACGACGCCTCGGCGTCTACCACCTCGTCGGCCAGGCCGCCGTCACGCTGAACGATGGGCAGCGCGCCGTAGCGCTGAGCCAGCATTTGGATGTTGTCGGACGGCGCTTCGCGTCCTGGGGCCACGATGAAGTCGCTTGCCACGAT
>JAUXFZ010000250.1 GCA_030622585.1 Myxococcales bacterium | reverse complement strand
GAGGGCTGTCAGGGTCTTCGTCGCGCGAAACTGGGGGCTGATCCTCACGGTGGTTCTCACCGAGCAGGTGATCGTCATCGTCTCGCGGTACTCGCGGGTGCTCGAAACCGACGTGTTTTCCGTGACCGCGATCGGTTTAATTGCGACAGTGGTTGGTATCTTCATCGTGTTCCGCTTCAACGAGGCCTACCAACGTTGGTGGGAAGCGCGAATTCTGTGGGGCGCTCTGGTCAACGACAGCCGAAGTTTCGCTCGTGAAGTCATCACGCTTCTCACGCCCGAGCGCGTGCCCAGCATCGCGACCAAGCAAGACGCTGCAAAGCTCCACACCGAGCTCGTCTATCGCCACCTGGCGTATTGCAACGCCCTTCGCCTCTCGCTGCGAGAGCAGGACACATGGGACGAGCTCGCTCCATTCCTGAGCGCAGACGAGCTGAGCGAGCTCGAGGGCTACATGAACAAGCCGACGCGCCTCGATTACTCTCAGGCGGAGCGACTCGCCGAGGTGATCGGCACGGACACTGCCCAACAGGTGCTGCTGATGCAGTTCGACTCGACACTCAATCGTCTCTACGACACCCAGGGCGGCTGCGAGCGCATCAAGAAGACCGCGTTCCCGGACGAGGTTCGTTTCATTTCGCGGGGCCTCGTGTGGCTCAGCGCCATCGCGGTCCCGATCGCGTTTCTCAGCGCCGACCGGCACATCCGGGCCATCGAGGTTCTTGCCGTCGTCGTGATCAGCCTCAGCTTCATGGTGGTCGAGCAGCTCGGTTCGTCGCTCAAGAACCCATTCGAGAACGAGGACAACGACACGCCCATGACGGCTCTTTGCCGCACCATCGAGATCGACCTGCGCCAGCAGCTCGGCGAAGCTGACATCCCGCCGCCCATCGAACCGGTCGGCGGTGTCTTGATGTAACCGCCGTCAGCCCTTCAGCGCCGACCGCATGACGTCGAGTGGTGGCTCGAGGCCCGTCCACATCTCGAAGGCGATCGCGCCCTGGTGCAACAGCATCCCGAGGCCGTCCACGACCGTGAGCCCGCGTTGCTCGGCCACGGCAAGGACCGATGTCTTGAGCGGCTTGTACACCAAGTCGATGACAGCGGCATCTGGGGGGAGGGCGTCGATTGGGAGTGATGCGGCGAAGTCGGCGGCGCCTGCGTTCGACTCGAGGGTCGCGCTGGTGGCCTGGACGAGCAACGTCGCGCTTGCGAAACAGGCGCGCGCCTCACTGAGTGGAGCCGCCTGCAAGTTACAATCGATTTGCTTCGCGAGAGAGTCACACAGCGCCACGCTTTGTTCAGGCCTTCGGGACAGAACCGTGACGTCTTCCGCCCCTGCGCCTGAAAGCCCCACCACTGCGGCGCGCGCGGCCCCACCCGCACCGAGCACGACCACCCGCGCCTCGGCCAACTGGATGCCCGCTTCTTCTAGTGAACGGACCAACCCCGGGGCGTCGGTGTTGTGCCCCACGTACCGCTCGTTCGTACGTACCACCGTGTTGACGGCGCCAATCGCTTGCGCCTCGGGGGTCACCTCGTCGATCAAGGTCATGACGGACTCTTTGTGGGGGACGGTGAGGTTGTAACCATCGATCGCCGCCTCGTGCTGCTGCCGAATCGCCTCTTGCAGGTCCGCCGGGGCGACCCCGAAGCGTTCGTAGCGAAGCTCGATCCCGAGGGCGCGTGCAGCCGCCTCGTGCATCTGCGGCGACTTCGAGTGTGCGACGGGCCAACCGAAGATCCCGAGGCGAATGGGGTTACTCATGACCCTCGACCTTTGCACCGAACTCGCCGTCGAACACCCGTACGCGCAGCCGGTCGCCTTGCTTTACCTCGGAGTCGCTCCGTACGGCGCGGCCCGTCGATGCGTGCAGGGCGATGGCGTACCCTCGCTCGAGCACTCGCAACGGAGAAAGTGCATCCAATTGTGCGCAGAGCTCGGCGTACGAGGCGCGTGCCTCCCGCACGATGGGCCGCCCTCGACCCTGCAATGTGAACTGGAGTGCGACCAAGTGTTCGCGTCGCTGCCGAACCGGCCGCCGCCCCGCGTCCCGCAGCCTCGCCGTCAAGGCCGTCAGCTGGCGCTGATCACGGCGCAGTACCGATCTCGGGTCGAGGCGCATGAGGCGCCGATGGAGGTCGGCTAGTTGCTCTTGAATGGGTATGAGGACGCGCCGTGCGCCATAGAGTGGACGCAGCTGGCGCTCGAGTTGAAGTCGAAGGCCGCCGACTCGGTTATCCAACGCCTGGCTGAGTCGCCGCTCCAAAGACTGCACGTCTCGGAGCAAGCTTTCGCGCTCAGGAACGACGATTTCGGCCGCGTTCGACGGCGTCGCGGCTCGCATGTCGGCGACCAAATCCGCGATCGTCACGTCTACTTCGTGCCCCACGCCGCTCACGATCGGGACTCGACAAGTGGCGATGGCGCGCGCTACCGCCTCGTCGTTGAAGGCCCAAAGATCCTCGGCCGACCCGCCGCCTCGCGACACGATCACGACATCCAGATCGGTCACTCGCTGAATGAGCTCGAGCGCGGATACGATGCTTCCCGGCGCTTCCTCGCCTTGTACTCGGCAGTCGGCCACGAGGATCTGGACGGGGCATCGCTGCGAAGCGACGCGGATGATGTCGTGCAGCGCCGCACCGGTGCGACTGGTCACCACGCCCACCACGCGTGGCAGCCGGGGCAACGGACGCCGCCGCTCCGGGTCGAGTAACCCCTCCGCTTCGAGCTTCGCGCGAAGCTTCCGAAACTCCGCAGCCAGGTCCCCTTCTCCAGCGAGCTTGGCCGATCGAGCGATGAGCTGGAACTGACCGCGCGCCGTGTACAACGACAACTTGCCGCGAAACCGAACACGCGCCCCGTTTTCCAGCGGCGCCTTGGTGCGCCGGACGTCAGACGCAAACATGACCCCGCGCAACTGCGCCGGATCTTCCTCGTCGTTCAAGGAGAAGTACACGTGCCCCTTCGCGCGGCGGACGTCCGAAAGCTCGCCTTCGATGAGTACGTTCGCCCAGTTGTCTTCGAGCGTGAGTCGGACCGCGCGGTTGACTTCCGCCACGCGGAATACACGTTCCTCGCCGTCATGGCGCTGACCCTGAAGACGCTCGAAGAGCGGCATCTCCGACATGCGTGGACCGTAGCCGCAATCAACCCTTTGAAAAAGGGGACTGCCCCCTTTTTGTCCGAGGGGGCTTGGTGAGTGTGGTCGTCGTTGGGGTGGGGTCCAATCTCGGCGCCAGGGAGGCGTCGATTCGTTGTGCGCGGGTGCTCTTGGATGCGCGGGACGAGATCGAGGTGGACGAGGTGTCCGCGATCTACGAGACGGAGCCACTAGGGCCGCCGCAACCGCCGTACTTGAACGCGGCATTCCGGCTGCGGACGACGCTGTCGCCGCCTGAGCTGTTGCGTGCTTTGTTACGAACGGAACGTCGCCTCGCTCGTCATCGGGTTCCCGACGAACGCTGGGGTCCGCGCAGCATCGATCTCGATCTACTTTGGGATGGACGCGGCGGCTACGAGTCGGCAGAGCTCCGCGTGCCACATCCCGAGCTCCAGAACCGCGACTTCGCGTTGGCGCCGCTCCTCGATGTGGCGCCCGAGCTTGGTGACGTTTTTCGTCCGGCGCTTCTGCGACATGGTGGCCGTCCGCCGCTATGGGCGCGGGCAGCCACAGTGCGGGTGACGCCGTCACCGGCAGGCGTCGAAGTCGACGTGCAAGCCGATTCGCTCGCCGATGCGTGCGCGCTTTGCGTCCAACACACGGCCGCCCAAGGACGCCCTTGGTCCACGCGCCACGCCACCATCGAGTCCGATCCCAAACACTTCGCGATTGCACTGCGAGATACTTTTCGCACCGGCTTTGCCGTCCACCGGGCGACGATCAGCCACTGTTCGAAAACGCAGTGGTCCCTTGAATTACACGGTGTAAACACCGGGTTGCCCTTCGATGCCGATGTGCGACTGCAGACCACGTTGGGCGACCAGCGCGAGATCCATGCGCGTCTTTCGATTGTCATGCCCGCGGCGTAACGTCTTTTTTCTTGGCGAAACGTTTGTTGGTTCACGAATCGATGGCTAGTCTGGGTGTTGGGGGTTTCGGACAAAAGAACATGGCAGACGCACGCAAAGACAAGCGCACGCTGCTTTCGCTGAAGATCCGCTACAAGAGCGCCACGCTCGAGGACTTCATCGAACGCTACAGCAACGATATCTCGCGCGGGGGTGTATTCATCAACGCCAAGAAGCCATTGGCCGTCGGTACGCTTCTGAAGTTCCAGTTCATCCTTCAAGATCAGTCGACGTTGCTCCATGGGGTGGGGCGCGTGGTCTGGCGGCGAGAAGGAGTCGAGACCGACCCGGAGAACCCATCCGGCATGGGCATTAAGTTCATCAAGATGGATCCGGAGTCTCGCTCGATCGTCCAGCGCATCGCCGAGGACCGCGGTCATCCCGGGGTCTTCGAGCAAGGCAAAGAGGGCGTCCGACGCACCCCGGAGCTGGCCTCCGATCCCGGCGGCCTCCGCGAGGCCGATCCGACCAAGGTCCGTCACGTGAGCGAGTTCTTGGCGACCGCCCTCGAAGAAGGCGGCGCCGGTGATGCGGTGCAGCGTGAAGCTGTAGCCGGCGCAGAGCGTGCCCGTCGTGGCGCGATGTCCGCCTTTGGCGGCTCGGGGCTCAGTACGAACGGTCGTCTCAGTAGCGCAGCGGCGCCGGCGATGGGAGAGTTCGATCCCGACGATGATTTTCTCGAGGACGAGACCACGAAGGTGCATGAGCTCCGCGAGTCTGACTACCCTGCGGACGCCGATGCCACGGTGATCGCCAAGGAAGCGGCTGCGCCCGTCGTGGCCGAACAGCGCCTCCCGCCGGTAGTGCCTGCAGCCTCCGCCTTGCAGTCCCCGTTGACGAGCGCCATTCCCGACCTGTTCGGTCCGGGTGTTGGCGAGTCCTTCGGCCCTGCGCCAGGCGAGTTCATCGATGCCAGCTTGCTCGAT
>JAUXFZ010000368.1 GCA_030622585.1 Myxococcales bacterium | reverse complement strand
CGAACGTAAATGGCAGCCTATCGAAAGACCCGCCCCCTGGTGGGCGCACATCCTACGCTGGTGGCTGTAGTCTGGCCCCGTAGAACTGGGGCTTCGGCCCTCTCGCCGCTGTCGCGACGACGTCCCTCTTCGAGGACATGCTCCGGAACGCCCCGGATGTCCCACACGAGGCCGACCCAGCTCAGCATCTTGAGGACGTAATAGGTCACGTCGATTTCCCACCAGTAGAAGCCCTGTCGGCACGAGGACTGGTAGTGGTGGTGGTTGTTGTGCCATCCCTCTCCGAGGGTGAGCAGGGCCGTCACCATGTTGTTGCGGCTCTCGTCACCTGTGTCGAAGCGCTTTGCACCCCACACGTGGGTGAGCGAGTTGATGAGGAAGGTGTTGTGCCAGAGCAGCACGGTGCTCAGGAAGAAGCCGATGAACAACCCGGGCCAACCGGCAATCAGGAAACAGGCTGTGGCGAGCGCGGCCGGAGGGACGGCCCAGTATTTGTTCAGCCAACGAAGCTCCGGATACTTGGCGAAATCGCGAATCTTGTCCCAACGCGTGTCCTCAGTGTCGGCGAAGATCCAGCCGACGTGCGCGTAGGCGAAGCTGTTCAGGACGGGCGAGTGAACGTCTCCAGGTTGATCGGAGAGCTTGTGATGCACGCGGTGGTGCGCGGCCCACCAGAGCACGCCCTTTTGTGAGCTGCTCTGCGCAAGAAAGGCGAGGAGGAATTGAAAGGCGCGGCTGGTCTTGTAGGTGCGATGCGAGAAGTAGCGATGATAGCCCGCGGTGACGGCCCACTGCCGAACCAACAGTAGCGAGAAGCACAACACGACGGCCTGCCACGTCACGCCGGACCAGAACGCACCGAGCACGGCGACATGACACAGCACGAACACCGAGGCGTTGCGCCACTGTTCCGCTACCGTGGGGGCGCGGGTTGGCGGCTGGGCTCCGAGAACCGTCGTTTCCATGCTTTGCAGGCTACCCCGCGCATCCCCAAACGACCGTCACGGTTCAGCCCCCTTCTGTCATAGTTGTGTAAAACATGCCGGGGCGTCCCGCAGCACCGTCGCCCCGCTATCGGCCCATTAGGCGATGAATTTGTAGCCGGCGCCTCGGATCGAGAGGATGTGCGTTGGGGCGCTCGGGTCCTCTTCGAAGCGGCGACGGAGGCGAGAGATGAAGTTGTCGACGGTGCGGGTGTTGCCGTAGTTGCGGAGCTTCCAGACTTGTTCGAGGAGCTCGGTGCGACTCAGGACACGGCCGGCGTTCTCGGCGAAGTAACGCAGGAGGTCGAGCTCGAGCTGGGTGAGTTGCACTTCTTCACCCGACACCGTGACCTCGTGCGTGTCGAAATTGATGACGGCGTCGCCGAACGAGAGCGTGGTGGCTTTCGTACTGTTGCCGGCGACTTGCTCCCAGCGCTGACGCCGAAGCACGGAGCGCACCCTGGCGAGCAACTCGCCAAGCTCGAACGGCTTGACCATGTAGTCGTCTGCGCCGGCCTCCAGGCCGAGGACCCGGTCTTCGGGCGAGGAGCGCGCAGTCAGCATGATGACGGGCACGAAGTTGCCGGACTCCCGGAACTTCTTGCAAAGGTCGAACCCGTTGACGTCGGGCAGCATGACGTCCAACACGATAGCGTCGTAACCGCTCGGGTCGAGCAAGCGCTGGCCCGCTTCCTTCGCGTTGGCAGCCACGTCGACGCGATAGCCTTCGAGCTCGAGATTCAGCTTGAGGCCGGCCGCGAGATGTTCCTCGTCCTCCACGATCAGGAGCCTCTGCGCATCGTGGTCGGTCATCGTCCGCTCATCACCGGAGCCATGGGAAGCTCGACACGCATGGTGGTGCCCTGCCCCCGCCCCTCCGAGAACGCCTGCACATCGCCGCCGAGTTGTTTCACCAGCGCCCCGACGACGAATAGGCCGAGGCCCGTACCGCGGCGCCGCCGAACCTCTTCGTCCTCCACGCGGTAGAAGCGGTGAAACACTCGCCTCAAATTCTTCCGGTCGATGCCGATGCCGTTGTCGCTCACCTCGAAGCGCACCGTCTTCTCAGATGCTCTTCGCGCCACGACCTCGACGCAAGCAGGACGCTCCGAATACTTGGCCGCGTTGTCGATGAGGTTATTGACAACGATCTCGAGCGCCGCACGGTCGGTCGTGACGACGAGATCCGGATCGATGTCGACCAGCACCTCCTCGGGCCCGAGCTTGTGCCGCGCCCGGACAGCTTCCGCGCTTCGCTCGGCGAGCTTAAACAGTGGAACGTCGCTGAGGTTCAGCATGCCCGGTCGCGCGTACGATAGGCGGTTCGCTTCGAGGACGTCATCGATGAAGGCACGCAGGCGGTCCACGTCCTCGAACATCATGCGGTGCAACTTGTCGCGCGCGTCGTCTTCGAGCCCTTCGCGCCCGAGCGTCTCTAGGCACAGCTGCAGCGACGCGAGCGGACTCTTGAGCTCGTGGGTGACCGAGTCGATGAAGGTATCTTGCCTGCGCACTTCGATGATTCCACGAGCCAACGAGATGACGAACAACACCAGCACGACGATGATCAAGACGAACGACAAAGCGCCCAGCACCAGGAGCCAGACGTCGCCCGTAATGTCCACGGAGCGGGTGATCTTCTGGCCGAGGAGCAGCGACCAGCCCACGAGCAGCGCGATGCTCAATACGACCGTGATGGCCCCCAGAGTGATGGGGACCGATATCGAGGACCGGATTTTGCGGCGACGTTGCATCGTTTTAGAAGGGAAGAGTCAACGGCCTCGCAAGAGACGCCAGAGGTTCTCTTTTTGCCACTGTTGGGCGGCGGAGTGGTATTCGAAGCTCCGTTCTCGCGTTCGGAACGCTCGAGTGTGGTAGTGGCGGCGGCCGTTTTGCACGACGGCCGGCATGTCGTGATGCAGCATCTCGTGAAACACCACGGCCTCGACGAAGAAGCTCGGCACCCACGGCTGATCGAGCGCAGGATGGATTCGGATCAGGCGCTCCTCGGGCAGGTAGGTCCCGAGCTGCAGGGAGCGCTGGCGGCGCTTGGTCTGAACGCGCTTGCCCCAGGTGATGCGCACCTCGACCTCGCCGCCAAAGTGCCGCCGCGCCAAGTCGTCGGCGATGGCCCGTAAGTCATGGTGGCGCCCTTGCGACCGCAGGGCGGCTTGCGGCGGCCCGGGCGCCACGAAACGCAAGCGATTCTCTTCGACGAAGCGGTCGATGATGGCGGCGGCGGCCCTGTCGCTGTCGCTCAGATAGTCACCCACGGCATCGAGGATGCTCTCGTCGGCGGTCAGGAACATGTGGTGCAGGCGCACCTCGAGCCGGCCACCCTTCGGGCGCGCAGCCAACATCGTGCTCCGATTGTCGGTCACGACGAGGCGGATCGGCTGCCCCAGCCGCTCTGCCAGGGCACGACTCCAGTCGGATGCGCGCGCGTAGGCCTTGTCCAGATCATCCTCATGATGTCCGGTGACGCCGCGCCCAGCGATCGCCGGCGATTCGCCCGCAAACTCGAAGGCAAGTTGGACCACGCCACTTGGAGCTAGAGGTTCGGCGTATCCTTGTCAACCGCGCTTTCGGAGAGGCGATCGGCAGGCTAGAATCGGGGAGGATGCGTGCTGCCACTAGGGAACGGCTCGAAGGCCTAGCGGTCTTGCACCGACTGACCTCGTCCGGGGAGCGGGAGGCCGCGTGGCGTCAAGGGATCGCGACCCTCGCCCGCGCGGTGGTGGACGAGCGCCGACCAGTCCCACTCGAGGGGCTCGACCCCGACGCGCTTCTGCAGAGCTTGGAAGTCGCCATCGAGGCTCGCCTCGTTGAAAAGCTCGACTGGCTGTCCGGTCCGGCGGCCGCTGCAGCCTTGTACGAGCTGGCGGCCGCGCTCCCTTCGAGCCCGGTCAAACGCCAACT
>JAUXFZ010000195.1 GCA_030622585.1 Myxococcales bacterium | reverse complement strand
GCGCCCGAGACTGATGCCCTGGTCGAGCGACTCCGTCTGAATGAGCAACTGAAAAAACCAAATGGTCTGAAGGGCTTCGCGGAAAGTGTTGGCCGGTTTACGAGGGGAGCGTTCGAGCAGGGCGACGAGGTCATCCCTCCCCCGATTCTCGGCTTCGACGCGATACCGATCGGCAAACATCTCGATGGCGTCAAGCGCCACCAAGCTCGCATCGAGAAAATCCGTCTGTGGTTCGTTCAAGTTGCCCTGCGCCTGCCGCCCGATCACCCGCTCCCGCAAGCCCTCTGTTCCGAGCTGAATGATCGACTCGTAGTCCGGAAGGAAGTGGGCGATACCGCCGGCCTCGTTGACCGTGAACCAGGTGCCACTCAGTTGCTCTTTGGAGAATCGAATGCCGCGCAGCAACGGGAAAGAACGCATGGCGATATTGCGATTCAACCAATAGGGAATCACCGAACGCAGCAGCGTCCACCGCGCTTTGGGATCGAGCGCGAGCGGGTTGACTGCTCGCTTCTCAAAACGGAAGAGGTCCTCGAGCATCGCCACCCCTGCCCTCTCGATCAGGCAGATGGCACCGATACGATGCTCCGTGTGGGTACCTACGATGAGCTCGTTGTCGTAGATGCGAATGGTGCGGCGGCTCAAATGATAGGCAAGGCTGCGCGCATTGACCTCCGCCGCAGTCGAGTAGCGTTGCGCCTCGCTCTTGTAGAAATCGGTGTAGTGAATCGCGCGCTCGGCACCGACGCCCGGCACCGCGCGAAGATGCGCGGCAGCCAGCTGCTGGATTCGCTCAGAAGGGACCCAGCAGGGACTCGGGGGACTCTGCTCTGACGACCGCGCCCGTAAATCCATACTTGCCCCGTCCGTAGGGGCTGACTATGGGATGCGCTATGCCGTTTGAAGGCGCAACCTGAACGTGATGGCGTCGGTGAAAAGCCTCGTCGCAGGCCTCATCAACTCTTCAGAAAATTCGTCGCTACCGAAACGAAGCGACGGGGCAACGAGTGGACGTCCGGCAGCAACATCCATCCGTGTGTCCCGAACATCTGCGTGAGGTACGCCTCGCTCTTGTCGCACACCGCCAGCGCCAGGCAATGGGTTCCCTGATCGCCCGCTTCCCGAAGTGCTTGGCGCACGTCCTCAATGCCGTACCGTCCTTCGTAGTGATCGTAGTCCGTGGGCTTGGCATCGGTGAGAAGGAGAACGAGCCGCCGGCGGGCACCGCTTTGCCCGAGCAGTTCGAGCGCGTGACGGATGGCGGGTCCGATACGGGTGTAGCCGGTCGGAAAAACAGCATGAAGGCGCTGTAGTCCCAAGCGCGCCGGGTCATCGAAGCCCTTGGCTAGCAAGAACCGGCAATCGCGACGCGTGTTGCTGTAGAAGGCAGCGAGCGCGACCTTCGCGGACGTGGGCTCGAACCCCTCCACCAGCACTTGAGCCGAGTCGCATGCGACGTCGAATATTCGCTTTCCGGAAACCCAGGAATCACTCGACAGGCTCGCGTCGACCAAGATCAGCATCGCGAGCTCGGAGTCGTGCACCTTGCGCCGCACGTAAATACGCGGGTCTGGATGCCTACCCGCCATCAACGTGGCCTGACGGTCCACCAGCGCGTCGATATCGATTTCGGCCCCGTCGAGCTGCCGATTGCGCCAGCGCCGCTCGAGCTCCAGACGCTTGAGCTCGGCCTGCAGGCGGAGCACCTCGCCGTGGAGCCTCCGGCCGGCCGACGTGACGATCGACGCAGGGCTGCTCGGCGGAGATCGGTGCTCATTGACCGTACACCAGTCCGCACGATACTCGCGCCGTTTGAAATTCCATTCTGGGTAGCGGTGTGTACGAGTCGACTCCGGCTCCGCTGCGAGATCGGCTGTGTGGAGTCCTGCTTGTAGCTCGGCGCGGTAGATCGACTGCGCGGTTTCGGCCGTCCGCGTGAGCTTGGTCAGCTCGAGCTCGTCGAGCGCCTCCTCTTGCTCGGCCAGCTGGTCGGAGCCGTCGAGCTGCTTTCTCCCGCTTTGATACTCGGTCGCCGTGTGCACCTTCTCGAACGAGTGAACGAGAGGGTTGTCGCGGTCCTTTTGGGACTCGAGGTCGACATACTCGACCTCACTGGGCCGCCGGCGCATTTTGCGCTCTGTGCCGGTCGGTAGCGTGCTGCGTGGGTCGTCGGGTGGCTCGAGGTCCGTGTTCCAGGCTCGTGCGCGAGGCAGAAGAAGGCCCCATGGGGACAGATAATCGCCATTGGGTCGGCGCCTCGATAGCTTGGCGAGCGCGCTTTCGAAGTCGGCGGACACCTGCGCGAGGCTCTCGGGGGTGTGGGTTGGAGTCGCCGCATCGACGAGCTCCCGAGCCACGGCCGAGGCCCCGGAGTCGTCGCTCATCTCGCCTGAGTCACTGCCAAGGAGCGTCCGGCAGGCCATCGAGAAGCACCGAGCATCGGCGGTTCGCTCACCAAACGGGAACTGCTCGGCCACCGACGCGGCGCATCGCGTGACGAGAGACTCGGCGCCCGGATACTGCTCGACGATCGCGGCCTGGATGCTCGGCACGCCGATCAGCATCGCGAGCGCCCGGCGGCGACTCGACCAATCGCGCCCCGCAACGAACCCGAGCCCCGGCGCTGTGAGGCCAATGACCACCCGGTAAAGATAGAACGCCGCCTGATCGTCCGCGTCGCGTAGCCAGCCAAGATTCTGGGGCAAGACCAATCGCCCAGGAGCCACCCCACCCATGCCGCTACCGGCGACGACTTCCCATCTCGTTCCCGTGAGCAGATTGCTCAGCGTCTCAAAGCGGGGGGTCAGTGAATGGAGCGGCGACTCGAGCTCATCGGCTTGGCCCCCCCTGCCGCTCACTCGTCGGACTGAACGATAGAGCCAAGCAAATGCTCGCTGATCCCATTCCATCAGAACATCAGGTTGGCGAGGTCCTGCAGGGCTTCCAACTGTGCATGGTCGTCGGTGATGGGCTGCACGACCGCGGCATTGCAAGCCACCCGTGGCGCGACACCGCTAGCGATCAGCTTGGCGGCTGTCACGAGGAGCCGGGTCGACACCGTCTCGGCGAGCTGAAGCTCTTCCATGCCGCGCACCTTGTTCGCAAATTCCACAAGACGTTTGGGCATACCGTTGTCGAGCTTGCCTTCGTGGGCGACGATCTCGGTTTCGACCTTGGCTTCCGGATACGAGAATCGCTGCACGACGAACCGCTGCCGCGTGGAAGGACGCAACTCCTTGAAGCCCCGCGCATAGCCCGGGTTGAAGCTCGCAACGACCATGAAATTCTCGGGCGCCGCTAGGGTTTCGTCGAGCCGATCGATGTAGAGCTCTCGCCGATGGTCGGTCAGCGAGTGCAGCACCACGATCACATCCTCGCGTGCCTCGATGATCTCGTCGAGATAGAGAATGGCGCCCGCGCGAACGGCCCGTGTGACCGGGCCGTCCTGCCAAATTGTCTCCGCGCCTCGAATCAAGAACCGGCCGACCAGATCGATCGACGAGGTCTCGTCGTGACAGGCCACCGTGATCAAGGGCAGCTCGAGCTGAGCAGCCATCGCCTCGAGGAACCGCGTCTTGCCGCACCCGGTTGGGCCGGCAAGTAGCAGCGGCAGCTTCTGGCGATGGGCGTGCTCAAAGAGCTCGACCTCTCGGCCGACGGCCCGATACCAGGGTTGGCTCGTGGTCATTCCGCCGGCGACGCAACCGCCGCACCCGAGGAGTGGGACTCCTCGACGTCACCCACCGGCCACCCGTATCGGATGAAATTGTAGATGAACGCGATGACACCCGATGTGAAGAGCGTGGCCGCCAGGATGAGCCCGATGAAGTGCACCTGGAGCTCGCGCTGAACGTCGAGGAACTCCATGCCTGCGCGGCGCTCGAGGTAGACCTGCGCCACGCCGGCCACACCGAACGCCACCGTCATGGCGATCATGCCGATGTTGCTCGCCCAGAAAGCAAAGCTCGCGCTGGGCGTGTCGAAGAGCTTGCGTCCGCTGAAAAGGGGCATGGCGTACGAAATGATGGCGAGAATGAGCATCGCGTACGCACCCCAGAACGCCATGTGTCCGTGCATCGCCGTCACCAGCGTGCCGTGGGTGAATAGGTTCACCTGCGGCAACGTGTGCGCGGCGCCGAGCAAGCCCGCGCCCACGAACGCCATGATGCAGCAACCCACTGTCCAAAACAGAGCTATCCGGTTTGGATGGTTCCGGCCGCCCTTCTTAGCGAGCGCCAGGCCGTAGACCGCCATGCCCAAGAAGGCGAGCGGCTCGAGGGCGCTGAAGATACCGCCAATCCATAGCCAGTAGCTCGGCGTGCCGATGAAGTAGTAGTGATGACCGGTGCCGAGAATGCCCGACAGGAACGTGAAGCCGACGATGACGTAGAGCCACTTCTCGACGATCTCTCGGTCAACGCCTGTGAGCCGAATCAGCAGGTAGGCAAGGATGGCGCCCATGATGAGCTCCCATACGCCCTCGACCCAGAGGTGAACGACCCACCAACGCCAAAACGCGTCGTGCGTCTGATGGTCGGTGGGGATCATTCCGGGCAAGTACAGGACCGCGGCCATCAAGAGGCCGAAGAAGAGCACGATCGAGGTCGTGGTCATCTTGGGCGCCTTCCAGACCGTCATGCCGATATTGGCTACGAAAAGAAGAACGTCGATGACTACGAGGTAGTCCAGCGGGCGTGGAATCTCGAGGAACTTCCGCCCCTCCCACCAGCCGAAGTGGAAACCGATGATTGCGGTAACGCCGACGACGACGAAGGCAATCAACTGCACATAGGCAAGCCTCGGCCAATAGATCGGCCGTTCGCACTCATCCGGAATGATGAAGTACGCAGCGCCCATGAAGCCCGACAACATCCACATCACGAGCAGGTTGTTGTGCGAGGCGCGCGCGACGTTGAAGGGAATCCATGGGTGCAACCCGTCGAAGCCCGCGTGCGCAAACGCCATGATGAACCCGTAGACCAGTTGCAAGCTCAGCAGGAGCATGCACGTCGCGAAAAACCAGTACGCGACCTTTTGCGATTGGTACTTCATAGCCCCGCCTCACGTTGCTTGGAGAGAAAGATGACAACCTCGTTGCGTTGCTCTTCGGTGAGCCCGAGCTGCGGCATCTTGGTGCCGGGCTTCACGGCCTGCGGATCGGCGATCCATCTCATGAGGTATCCTCGGTCAAAGCGGTCGCCGACTCCATCGAGCGCCGGCCCAATCGTGCCGCCGACTCCGCCCAAGGAGTGACACGCCGTGCACACCTGGGAGAAGATCTCGGGACGCTTGCCACCCGGAATCGCGATCGCTGCGGCTGCCATGCCGATCGTTGGCTCGGGGGGGAATCCATTGAGGTCCATGCGGCCGAGCCATTCGAAGAACTCGACCATGTCTGCAACCTGTTCGTCGTTAAAATCGTACGTCACCATCCTGCGCTGCCCTGGGTACACCGCCTCAGGGTCCCTCAGCATCTGTCCGATGAACGCGGGCCCACGCCGGTCATACACGCGCGTGAGCTCGGGGGCGTAGTAGGCGCCCTCACCCAGGAGCGTGTGACACCCCATGCAATTGTTCTCTTCCCAAAGGTGCTTTCCGCGTACGACCGGTTCGGTCAGGTCGCCCGCGTTGGTCT
>JAUXFZ010000527.1 GCA_030622585.1 Myxococcales bacterium | reverse complement strand
GTTTTTCTTCGCCCGTCTGAGGTTCTTTTCGCGTGAAAGACTTTACGGGAGGTCGATTTCCTGTGACATTGATCACGTGACCGTCCTCGAAGAGAAGCTGGCCGGGGTGGACCAGGCCCTCGCGGAGCTTGGCAAGACCGACGAGGAGATCTCCGAGGTTCGAGCTCGTTTCGCGGACGCCGAACGGCTCGGCTTGAAAGCCGTCGATGGCGAGCTCAGCACACTTGCGGAGGGCGTGCACATCGCTCCGAGTCGCGCGCCCGAGGCGGCCGACGCAAGCTGGGACGACGAGAACACCGAGATCGAAATCATCGACGAGTCCGACTTCGTGTTGCTCGTCGACGAGGACGAGCTCGAGGAGCTCGAGAAGGTCGGAGAAGACGACGCGGTGAGGAGCTTGCCGCCCGCGCTCCCAGGTGAAGGTGCAGAAGGCGAAGAGGGCGATGGCTTCTTCAAGAAGCTGTTCAGCGGACGCCGATCCAGCAACCGCCCGCAGTAGCCCGTTCAGACGGCATAGTGTGCGAGAGAGAAGATCCGCAGACTAGAAGTAGATAGTTCCACCGAAGGTGAGCACTGCACCGCCCGACGTGTTCGTACCGCGCGCGCCGTCGAAGAACTCTGGCCTCGGGTCGCTGTCGATCCGATGGCGGATGATGCCGCGTACGTCGACGTTCAGGGCGAAAGCCGGCGCCAGCCTCAGCTCGAGTCCCATGCCAGCCTGCCCGCCGATGTGCGTCATGCGCCGCACCTCGTTGAATGTGTCGACGCGGCCGAATGAGAGTCCCGGACCCATCAAGAAGTAGACCTGCAATTTGTGCTGTGGGTTTACGAATAAGAGCAGATTCGCGGTGAGCGGGATCTCGGTGCGGTAGAAGCCCTGGTAGTCGTTTCCGGCGAAGTAGCCGGAGCCCAGATCGATGCCAACGTGCTCGTTGGGCCGGAACCGGAGCGCGCCCCCGAAGCCCCCCATCACGACCTGCGGTCCGAATGTGCCGCCAACGTCGAAGTGAAGCCCTACCTTGCGGTCTCGCTTGGGCGGCGGAGGCTGCACGACCTGGGCCTGAGAGATCGGCTTGTGCTTGACGACGACGACCGTCGGAGGGCTGGTCTTGATCACGACCTGGGACGACGCGTCGTCCGGGCGGACGACGACGACCTCGGCGTGCGCGGCGTTGGTGCTGCTCAGCACTACGACGCTCACGATGACTGGTAAAAGTATGAATCGAACCATAGGGCCACCTCTCGCTGTTTTACGAGCGGGCCCTGCGAAACATTCAAACATCGCCGCGTCGGGGATGAAAGAACGAGATTTTACGTGGTTTTGAGTGTCAGCGTACCGCGCGCCGGTCTTCGAGCGCGCGGCCGAGCGTCACTTGGTCGGTGAACTCGAGCTCTCCGCCATGCGGGACACCGGCTGCGATCCGCGAAACGCGCACCGGTGAAGCCGAGAGCACGTCCGCTACGTAGAGCGCTGTCGCTTCGCCTTCGACATTGAGCGGCGTTGCGACGATGATCTCTTTGACCTTCTCGTCGGTGATGCGGCGTTGTAGAGCATCGAGGGGGAGCTGATCCGGACCTATGCCGTCGAGCGGAGCCAGTAACCCGTGCAGGATGTGATAGCGTCCACGGAAGCTTCCGAGCGCCTCGAGGGCGATCAAGTCCGGCACCTTCGCGACGAGGCAGATAGTCGACTCGTCCCGGCGCGGGTCTTGGCAGATCGAACATCGGGATTCTGCGCCGTAGTTGCCACAGAGCTCGCATCGCGTGACTTCGTCGTGGATCGTAGCGAGTGCGCGGCCCAGCGCTGCGGCGTACTCCGCGTCTCCTTCGAGGACGTGAAAGGTCAGTCGTGCAGCGGTTCGCTCCCCGACGCCGGGCAACCGAGCCAGCAACGAGATGAGCGATGCGATAGGGTCGTTGGCCATCATTGGTCGACCCCTCAGTCCGCCTCGAGGTGTACTTTCAGCTTTCCTGCTGAGTCGGGAAATACGTCGACGGCTTCGCGAACGAGGGGATGATTGAGGGCCTCTTTGCGCTTTGCCTCGACTTCCGCCTCTTTGCGTTGAGCTGCGACCGCGGCCACCGTCTTGGTCATGCCCTCACTTTGCGCATCAAACCGAATTTCGATCTTGGGGCGCGCCCCGAGCTGTTGCTCCGCGACGTGTACGATCGCGGCGATCGATTCTGGCGACTCCGCCTGGCGCCCATAGAATGAGCCGTCCTTGAAGGAAAGGACGATTCGGTCCGGGCCGACCGCTTTCGGAATCCCATGTTCGAGCACCGCAGCGAGTGCGGGTTGCTGCCGCTCTAGGGTGCCGACTAACTCTTCCCACTCCTGAAGCGCGGCCCTGCGGATCGGGGTCAACACTTCGCCGCTGCTGGTATGAAACCCGCCCGAGTGCTTGGTCGCTGGCATGATCGGTTGGTCGGGGTCTTGTGGCTTCGCTTCCGGCTCCGGCTTGGCCTCCGGCGCGGCCTTGGGTTGAGTCTTTGCCTTTGCCTCCGCTTTTGGTTTGGCAGGGCGAGGCGCGGCTTGGGGGCTCTGCTTACGCGTACGAGGACTTCCCGCCGAGCCTCCGACCGAGCCGCCCGCTACACCAGAGCCCCCCTGGAGCGCGT
>JAUXFZ010000090.1 GCA_030622585.1 Myxococcales bacterium | reverse complement strand
TCATACTCGGGGCGGTGTTGCAAACCAAGTTCGTGCGCCTCATATCGCATCACGGACGCCACGACGTCGGCCGCGTACTTCATCCCGTTCACATGACAGATCTCGTCTCCGTAGTACGTCGGGATCGGAAGCTCTACGATACGCAGGCCGGCCGCGTGCAACTGGATGATGATCTGCGTGTCGAAGTGAAACTCGTGCGTGTTGCGCTCGAACGGGATCTTCTTGAGAGCCGCAGTGGAGTACAGCCGATAGCCCGAGTGGAACTCGCTCAAGTGAGTGCCGAGCATGGCGTTCTCGAAGCTCGTCAGGATTTTGTTCCCGGCATACTTGTAGAGCGGCATGCCGCCTTCGCGGGCGGCACCCTTCGTCATCATACGTGAGCCGAAGACCGCATCGGCCTCGCCGCGATCGAGCGGCCCGAGCAGCTCGCCGAGCGCTTCCGGTGCGTACTGACCGTCGCCGTGCAGTAGTGCGACGATGTCGTGGCCCTGTTCTATCGCATATTTGTAGCCGCGGATCTGATTGCCGCCGTAGCCGAGGTTCTCCTCGTTGCGGAAGATGCTCAGCTTGGCCTTGCCGTGTAGCTGCTTGTAACCGAGGCCGACGAGGAAGGTGTCGTCCTGGCTGCCGTCGTCGAAGACGAAGACCTCGTCGACCCGATCCCAGACGTCGTCGGAGATGCGATCGAGAACCTGGCTCAATGTCTTTACGGCGTTGTACGTCACGATGAAGATCGCGACCTTCTTGCGGGGAAGCGCTTCCACGACCGGACGCATCTCGGCGCTTTCGCTACTGTTTTTGGCGCTCATAGCGTCTGTAGGCATAGCGGGCGGGAAGAACCCTCGCAACGCCGGGCGATAGCAGGCACGAAGATCCGGCCGCCGCTCGGTCGATCGTCGGCTCCCCGCCGACGCTTGACGCGCGGCGTGAGTTGCCTCACGCGTTTCAGGCACCCCTTGAATCGGAGTAGATTATGCGGCGCCTCAGCTCATTCCTCGTTCCAGTCGTCTTCCCAGTCATGATTTTCGGCCTCGGCGCATGTGGGGACAGCACCTCTGATGGGGGTGGTACGGGAGGGATGGCAGGCACCGGTGGGGCCGGTGGCGGCTCAACCGAGCTCGCCATGTCCTTTTTTGTCACTAGCGTGGGGACCGGGGTGATCGGCGGAGACCTCGGCGGTCTCGCTGGCGCCGACGAGATGTGCCAGAGCCTCGCAGCCGCCGTAGATGCGGGCGACCTGACCTGGCATGCGTACTTGAGCACTTCGACCGAAGATGCGCGGGACCGAATCGGGACGGGGCCCTGGTACAACCAGCGACTCCAAGAGGTCGCTGCGGACGTCGACGCGCTGCACGAAGACGGCATTGCCCGTTTGGAATGGTTCGTGACAGAAGACCCCGATGAAGAGGGTTTGCTGATCGACGAGAACGGGCACCTCGTTCCCTTGTCTGAGCATGACATCATTACCGGAAGCACGATGGAGGGCCGCGTGCTCGAGGAGCGAACATGCGTCGACTGGACCTCCGGCAGCGAAGACGACCTCGCACAGGTCGGCCATAGCGACCTCGCGCCCGAGGGAGTGACGATCGGCGGACCCGACCGGCTGTCATGGAACTCCGCGCACGATACAGTGAGCTGCACGGAATCAGGTTTGGCAGAACGACAGGGCGCGGGCCGCTTCTACTGCTTCGCGATCGATCTTTGATCCACCGCTAGAGGTGCTCGGAGACAGGCGCCCTCATTGCGCTAGCGGGCGTTGCGAGATGACGTAGCCGACCAGGAGGAATCCCAGCACGAGTGTTGCCAAGACGCTGTAGACGAATAGAGCGGGGTCCGGAAAGGTGCCCGAGGTTGCCACCTCGGCGAGAAGACTGTTGCTGACGGTGGTGTGGTTGGCTGCTGGAAACATGGCGAAATCTCCTTCTATAGGGGCTACGCCAGGGCTGTAGAGTTGGATTAACCGAACTCGGAATTCGTCGAAAACGCCCCGTTTCGGTCCGCGGTAGGGCTTTCTTCTTTGGCGCTGCCGCCTGGTCATCTACAACGTGCGTGACGAGGAGCCGTGAGCACAGGAGTAGGCCAGACCACCGATAGCCGGGAGTTTCTGCAGCAACGGGTCGCCGCGTTCGGGCGCGTCGTGGCGGTCATCTTGTTTTTCTCTTTGGTTGGTCGGGTCCTCTTGGGCGTAGCGTTCGGCTATTGGCGAGGGGAGCTCGCACATCCCTCCCTATGGGCTCACGCGGTCGCCTGGATTCCCGTCGCTTGCGTGTGGCTCATCTGTCGTTCGCGTCCTTTGGAAACACGAACCATCCACCTCGTTGAAGGTGTTGGGTTGGTGCTGACGAGCATCTGTCTCGTCGTCATGGGCGTGAATCTACCAGCGGCGGCCGGCGCTGCGACGACTACCGCGTACGCGCTTTCGTTTGGGCTCGTCGCGCGCGCGGTTTTCGTGCCCAGCACAGCCAGGCACACGGTTTGGCTCGGGCTCGCGATCGGGATTGCCCTCGTCGTCGCCGTCTATCAAAACTTTCTCACCGTGGATCTGGAAGTCTGGAACAGCCATGGGTTCTTTCGCACGATCGAAGACAAGTCCACGCTCGCACGAAGCCAGGCCATACAGATCGGATTCGCGTGGTCACTCACCACGCTGCTCGCTGCCTGGACGACGCGGGTGATCTACGGGTTGCGTAAAGATGCGCGCGACGCAAGGAAGCTTGGTCAGTACATCGTGGAAGAAAAGATCGGGGAGGGCGGGATGGGCGCCGTCTACCGAGCGCAGCACGGGCTGCTCAAGCGACCGACCGCCATCAAGCTCCTGGGCCCCGAGCGCAACGCGCCGGACGACATCGACCGTTTTCGACGCGAAGTGCAGATGACCGCGAAGCTCAAGCACCCCAACACCGTTACGATTTACGATTATGGATGCACGGACGACGGCACCTTCTACTACGCCATGGAGTTGCTCGATGGCGTCACACTGCTGGAGATCGTGCGGGCCGGCGGCCGGCTTCCGGAGCCCCGCGTGGTCCACATCATGCGGCAGGCCGCAATGGCTTTGCACGAGGCGCACGCGATCGGCCTCGTGCACCGCGATATCAAGCCCAACAACATCATGATGACGCAACAAGGCGGCGCTTATGACGTTACGAAAGTCCTCGACTTCGGTTTGGTCAAGAGCGTGGACTCCGATGCCGACGCGACCAAGACGTGGTCCGAGGGTCTCATTGGCACGCCTCGCTTCATGAGCCCAGAGCAGATCTTGGATCCCCCCTCGGTCGACGCGCGATCCGACCTCTATGCGCTCGGTTTGGTTGGGTACTACCTGCTGACGGGGCGCTTCGTGTTCGAAAGCACAAACCCCGTCGAGATCTGTGCACAGCACTTGAGTGCGATACCAGATCCCCCTTCCTCTCTAGCGGAGTGTGATGTAAACCCCGGGCTCGAACGCATCATCATGCAATGCTTAGAGAAGAAACGCGATGATAGGCCGGCATCGGGTGCAGAGATCGCGGAGCAACTTCAAGGTCTGCCTATCGACCCTTGGTCGCAGCGGCACGCCGCCCAATGGTGGGAAACCGAGGGCAACACAATCATCATGAGCCGAGACAGCGACGCTGAAGTGGGCAGCCTTGCTACCATTAGGGCCGAGCGGGATTTCACCGACACATGATGGCCGACGCAAGACCCACCGACCCCGTCGACCTCGTCGCCGCGATGGCGGCGGACGATTCAGGCGCACCGCTGAAGGAGTTCTACGCGCTGTATGCGAGCACGGTTCTCGCCCTGCTGATGAAGATGCTCGGGTCTCGTGCGGAGGCTGAGGAGATCTTGCAAGATGTCTTCGTCGAGCTCTGGCGGCGCGCACCTCAGTACGACAGCTCGAGAGGTGGCGTGGTGGCTTGGGTCGTCACGGTCGCGCGAAGCCGAGCCCTCGATGCGTTGCGCGCGCGTTCGCGGCGGTACGGTAACAATCAGCAACAGTTCTTCAGCGATAGGCACGGGATCCGCACCGATGGAGGGCGGCCCGACGTGCTCGTCTCGTCTACGCGTTGGCACCAGGCTCTGAGACAAGCGTTCAAGCGATTGAGCGAGGAGCAGCGGTCCGTGCTCGAACTGTCGTATTTCCTAGGCATGTCTCACGGTCAGATTGCCGAGACACTCAACCTTCCGGTCGGCACCGTGAAATCCAGGATCCTCGCCGGCATGCGTGAGCTCCGTACGATGCTCCCCATCATTCACCGGAGCATGGTCGCATGAGTGACGAAACAGAACGCGCCGAGCTTCTTGCAGCGCTCCACGCGGCCGGCGCGGCCTCGGATGAGGACGAGACGGAGCTGCAGGCGTTGCTCGACGCGGATCCAAGCCTCGAAAAGATCGTCAAGGACTTCCAGGATTCGATCGCGGCGCTCGCTTCGAGCTTCGACCCCCTAGAGGCCCCACCCAGCACCTTCGCGCAGATCAAGAAGAAGATCGCCAGGGAACGAGGCGGGTTCTTCAGTCGGCTGCGCACTTGGTTTTCGAAGGCTTGATTCGCGTGGTGGCGCACGAAAAGAGCCGGCCCCCGAAGGGGACCGGCTCGAGAGATGATGGCCGAACGTGGATGGCGCGTGAGGCTTGGGCCTAGAAAGGAGCCACCACCAAGGTGTATTCGACCATTGTCTGCACCTCGGGGACGCCTTGCACGTACACGCGAGCCAGCTGAACCTGGTCGTTGCGAATCGTAACGAAGAACTCGCCTTCGTTGCAGTCGATGGGCGGTCCGGTGATTCGCGTAGCGTCGTTTCCGTCGACGTTGAGCAGCTCGACACGAGCGAAGACGTTCTCGTCCCCGTAGACATCGCAGTCGATGGAGACCGTGATTCTCTGGTTCGGGTTGCTGTTGTTCGGGAGCTCGAACTGGATGAAGTCCTCGTTGTCGCCGTCCTCGGCCGAGATCTGGTCGGTGTATACGATCTCGCGGGTGTTGGTGATGCTCAGGAACTCGTCGACTGCCGGATTCGCCGCGCTATCGTTGTCGAACGGAGCGATCAGGTCCTCGACAATCTCGTCCTCGACGAGTTCGTCCTCGACCACCTCGTCGTCGAACTCTCCGTCCACGATCGGCTCGTCGACGAGGCCGGGGTCGCCACAGGCGATGGCGAACAGGGCAAGAAGGCTAAGGCAGGCTGAGTTGAGTAGGTACTTGTTCATGGGATGCTCTCCTAGTTGGGTGTTGTCGGCGGCTCGTGTCCGCCTTCACAAACCCCTACGCCGCCAACCCGCCCTTGGATTAAGGGGAGAGGCGCTATCCAAAAATCATCCCTGATTTTGGATACTTAGAGGCCACACCGCGCAAACGCGCTCTAGTCGAGTCGGTTTCGCGCCGCGCGAGCGGGAGTGTCTAGAACCTGGTGGTCGGAGTCAGCACGACCACCGGCAGCTCACGTTTGGTGCGGGTCTCGTACCTCGACCACATGGGGTTGATCGATGTGCCGATCTCCCAAAGCCGCTCGCGCTCGGCGCCGGTGGCCAGCGTGGCTTTGATCTCGAACTGCTTCCGCCCCACGCGTACTGACCCCGCAGGATCCACCTGTAGGTTCTTCCACCACTGAGGGTCGCGCTTGGCAGCCCCGTCCGAGCCGACGACTACATAGCTCTCGCCGTCTTCGAAGTATACGAGCGGCGTCGAGCGAACCTGGCCAGACTTGCGGCCGGTGACGGACAGGAGCAGCGTCGGAAGACCGGCCCACGCGCCGATGCGTCCGCCACTCCGCTCGTACACCGTAGCGTGCGCCTTGAACATTGCCTTGAGCGCGCGTGCGCGCATGTGTTGGAAGCGAGAGGCCATGGAGCGGATATCCTACGCGTCGCCCGTCATGATGAAAAGCGGAAGGCCATCGAAGGCTTTGTACTTTGGCCGCAGGCGCTCGAGGTTGTAGTATTTGTTGATGTCTACAACTTTCTTGGCTCCGATGATCACGTCGAGCGGGACGTTGCCGTAGCGCCCGTTGTGTACCGAAACGAGCTGGCCGGAGGTCCCCGCATCGATGAGATCCAACGCCAGATTGCCAAACGCCATGGGGACGATCGAATCGAGGGCATCCGGGTCACCGCTGCGAACCAAATAGCCGAGCCGTTGGCTGACCGTGTTGATCCGGCGGCCCTGGTTGAACCTCGGAGACAATCGTTTGAGCGCGTTGGCCACTCGGTCTCCGACTCCACCAAGCTTGCGGTGACCAAACTGGTCCGCCTCCTCCGACTCGAAAGACATCGCGTCATCTCCCGTCATCTGAGCGCCCTCGGATACGAGGACCACCGAGTAGTTGCTGGGGTTTCGGTCCCGGTCGTGGACGAGGAGCTCGGTGAGATGCTCGATGTTGAAGCTATGCTCTGGAATGACGCAACGATCGGCCGCGCCCGCCATCGTCGGCAGAAGTGCGGTGTACCCGGCGTAGCGACCGAACACCTCGATCACGAGGAAGCGTTCGTGCGAACCGGCCGAAGTGCGGAGCCTGTGAGTGAGCTCGATGGTCCGGGTCACGCAAGTGCTGAACCCGATGCAGTAGTCCGTCCCCGGAACATCGTTGTCCATCGTCTTGGGAATCGCGACGACCGGCACGCCTCGCTTGTGCAACTGCGCTCCATAGCTGAGCGTATCGTCGCCGCCGATCGGAATCAGATAGTCGATGCCGAGGAAATCGAGATTGGCGAGTACGTCATCGGTAACGTCGTTGACTTCGTTCTGATACTTGTCTCTCAGGTGGGGGGGCAGCAGCGTCTTGGGCAGGTGACTCGGGCGCGTTCTGGAGCTGTGCAAGAACGTCCCGCCCGTCCGCCCCGCCCTGTTGACGACGTCTTCGGTCAAGACGGTCGCGTACTTGCTGTTGTCGGCATCCTTGTCCGGGATGACATCCACCAGACCGGCCCAGCCTCGGCGGAGTCCAATGACCCGGTGACCCTCGCGCAGCGCGCGAATCGTGACGGCCCGAATGGCCGGGTTGAGGCCCGGCACGTCACCGCCGCCAGTGAGAATTCCGATGGTAGATTTCACCGAGCAACCGTAGCGCATACAGGCCGCTGGGCTAGATGCTTGCGTTACGCAGCCGGCGGCGGTTCACTGACCCGGGCGATCGTCCCGCGGAGCGTTTCGTCGGCGACGTGCTCGTGAATCCAGTATCGCAGTGCCTTGCGCTTGGCGGTGTACATCGCCGTGTCGGCTTTTTCGAGGAGGCGCCTCACCGATTCGTGGTCGACCTCGCCTCGGACCGTACTGGCGCCGGCTGGGATGCTCGGAAGGGTAATCCGGTCCCCGAAGTGACATTCCCGATCCGGGAAGAAGGCGACGCCGATGCTTGCACCCACGTGCGTCGTCACGCCCCCGACCGCGATGGGCTCTTCAATTGCGTGCGAGACCTTTTCCGCCAGCACGGCAACGTCTTTTTGGCTCTCGACGCCCTCGATGATTAGGGCGAACTCGTCGCCACCTATGCGTCCGACGAGGTCCGACGAGCGCACCGCGTCTTGCAGGCGGAGGGCCACTTCTCTGAGTACCTGATCGCCGGCGGCGTGCCCGTGTTGATCATTGATGAGTTTGAAATCGTTGAGGTCGATGAAGAACACCGCGCCCCGTGGTCCATGTCGGCGCGCGCGTTCCCAGCCTTGAATCAAGCACTCGGTGAGCAGTGAACGATTGGCGAGGCCGGTCAGCCAGTCCCGCACCGAGCGCTCCTGGAACACGAGCTTCTGTCGCTGGAGGTCCTGCAGCAGGGCTTCGGCACGGCTCTCGGCCAACCAGGCCAGTCCGGAGAGCCCCACGGTTAGGGACGCCACCGTGATCGTCGTGGCCCCCCTCGCGGCGACACTCAGCGCCGGCCCAGCAGGAAGGAGCCCCATCGTGTCGGCGACCCCCACGACCACGACGCCCGCGACCGCCACCAGGGTCCAGGCTGCCCCGCCGCGGACGCCCCGAAGGAGCATTGCCGACATCGGGATGCAGGAGAGCCACGGGTATGAAAGGCTCGAAAC
>JAUXFZ010000088.1 GCA_030622585.1 Myxococcales bacterium | reverse complement strand
GTGGTCCATCATGAGTGGCATTGCGTGCTCCAATCTAGACTTCGATAGCGCGGCACACGACATCAAAGAGTGTTGCGGTCCCCCAGGCGAGACCGTCGACAGGGATCCGCTCGTTGTGCCCGTGAAACATGTCGGCGAAGCGCATCGTTGGCGGCAGCCGAACGGGCGCGAATCCGTACCAACGCGCGCCGAGCCGAGTGAACGCTGTGGCATCCGTAAAGCCCGCCAATACGAAAGGAACTACCGGCGCACCCGGAGCGCGCTCGGCCATCACCTCGTGAATCGTCGAGTAGAGAGACGACTCTTTGGGCTCCATGACCACAGGTGGAAGCGAGTGCAGAACTTCGAGCTCGATCTTGGGACCGAGCACGGCCTGGACCTCTCGCATGAGATCCTCTTTCGTCTGCCCTGGCAAGATGCGGCCATCGATCTCGGCCTCGGCAAACCCTGGGATCACGTTGGTCTTGTTGCCGGCACGCAGGACGGTGGGCGAGGCGGTGTTCCCGAGTAGAGCGCGAAAGGCGCGCTTGACCGAGGGATCCGGCAGGAGATTGAGCACAGCCGGCCCCATGCTTGGGCTCCCAAGGAGCTTGATGATCGGACGAAGGGCTGCGGGCAGATGTGACGCCAACGCGCCGACGAAGTCCTTTACGGGCGCCGAGGCGTGTCGCGGCAGCCCCTCCTTGCCCAGTCTCGCGATCGACTCGCTGAGCTGCACCACCGCAGAGTCCTCCCGCGGCATCGAACCGTGCCCGGGCTCACCGGTCGCCCGCGCCCGCATCCAGCAAAGCCCTTTCTCGGCAACTTCGACGGTGAAGAACGTGCGGCCGCCGACTTGGATGTTGAAACCGCCACCCTCGCCGATCGCAAACTCGGCGCGGATCAGATCAGGGTGATTGTCCGAAAGCCATAGAGACCCTAGCCGGCAGCCGGCCTCCTCATCCGCCACTGCCGCGAAGATCAAATCTCGCTTGGGCTTCACGCCTTCGCGGGCGAGTCGCGCCATGATCGCAACCGACATTGCCACCATGTTCTTCATGTCGATCGCGCCGCGCCCCCAAAGGCAACCGTCGTGTACCTCACCGCAGAACGGTGGATGCTCCCAAGCCGACGGCTCCGCCTCGACCACATCGAGATGCGCGGCCAGCACGAGGGGCGGCTTCTCGCCGGTCCCTCGAAGACGCGCCATGACGTTGGTCCGCCGCGGGGCGCCCTCAAGCATCACCGGTTCTAAGCCTGCGCTGCTCAGTTCCTCCGCGACGAGCTCAGCCGCTTCGCGCTCGTTTCCAGGCGGATTGGTGGTGTCGATCCGCAACAGTTGCTGACAGAGTCGAAACGAATGTTCGATCAGCGCGTCGTCGTCGTCGCTGTGTGGAGGCTTGCTGGTCATACGCGCGCAGACTATAGACGCGCGCCGGGCTGGCTTCTAGAGCGAACTACAAGGTGAACTTCATGAGCTGTGCGAGCGAGTCCATAGAGCCTGCGCGCCGGAAGTCCGTCTTTCTCCCACTCGTCGTCTTGCTGCTGACGTCTGCGTGCGGATCTGATGAGGCGTCGAACCCCGGGGGGGACCAGCCGTTCGCGTTCGGAGCAGCCGACGAAGCATCGCTCATGACCACCGTGCGCAGCTTGACTGCTCGGGGGATGAATGGTCGCCGGACCGGTACGGACGGCGCGCAGCAGGCGGCCACGCTCATCGTCGCGGCGCTCGGGAACTGCCCGGGCGTCGAGCCCGTGACGGGGCAGAGCTTCCGTATCGAAGCGAGCAGCGATAGCCTTCCGGCCGCTTGGTCCACCCCGGTCGTCAACATCGCCGCACGTTGGCCGGGCTCCGGCGAGCTCGCCGACGAGGTGATTCTCGTGTCCGCTCATTATGATCACCTCGGCCCGACCGCGGACGGAACGAGCTACTATCCGGGCGCTGTCGACAATGCCGGGGGGGTTGCGGCGCTCCTTTCCCTTGCCTGTTCCGTGCCCACCGGGAGTGGCGGCGACGCGCCCCGGAGAAGCATCGTGTTTACCTTCTTCGATGCGGAAGAGGCGGGCCTGATAGGCAGTAAGGCATGGGTAGGCGACCCGCCATTTCCGCTCGATGCGATCAGCACCCAGCTCAACCTAGACGGGTATGGCGCTCCCTTGTTTGAGCACATGGGCGACGGCCTCGTCTTCGGCCCCGACCTGTCTGCAGACCTAGCCGAGGAGATCAGCTCGGTGAACGAGTCCCACGGCGCCTATCGCATGATGCCAGTTGGCCACGAGGTTCTCGAGGGTCGAAGCGATCAGGCTCCCTTTCAGCAAGTCGGGATCGTGGCCGTACACCTGGCCACGGGGATCCCGCCCGGCGTCTACCATACGCCCGCTGATACAGCCGACGGTCTCGACCCCGCTGTGCTCTCCGCCGCCACCGACTGGACCGGAATGCTCGCCCTCCGCATGGCCCTCCGCGTCACGCGGCCCGCTCTCATCGATCCGCCGCGCGCTCCCTACGCGACCGTCGAAACCTACGATGCGATCATCGGGAATCTCGAAAACTATCCAGAGGATCTCCTCGGCCCGACGCCCACGCCCGAAGACCAGGAAGCCCTCGCTTCGGCCCTCTTCGTCGCGCGCGCCATCCTCGACTCCTGGCTGGACAAGGTGCCCGAAACCGACGAGGAATGGGAGTCGTTCACGGAAACCATGGCGGTCGTTGCCGCCCCGTTTGCAGCCCTCCTATTGTGAACGTCCTGAAACCATTGGGCATTTAGAGACCTGTAGAATGGTGCCCTTTACAGCTGCTATCATCAGACCTGTCTAGAACAGCTGAAGGCTCATGCGATGGCTACAAAGTTCTCCGAAGATGTCGTGCCCCTCTCGGACCTGAAGGTGAATCCGGGTCGGGTGCTCAAGCATGCGGCGGAGGCTCGCCGGCCTGTGCTCGTAACCAGCCGAGGACGTGGAGTTGCGGTGGTTCAGTCGCTCACGGACTACGAGCAGGCCGAAGAAGAGCGCGCCTTCATGCGCGCGGTGGTGACAGGCCTAGCCGACCTCGAAGCGGGTCGCGAGGTTTCCTTGGCGGAAGCGAAGGCGCGGCTCGGACTAAAGTAGCTCGATGCCCCAAGTCACCGTTAGCTTCGCGGAGTCTGCCCTGGCAGATCTCGAACAACTCCGGCGCTGGCATTCCGAACAGGGCGCGCCCGAGATTGGGGACAGGCTCGTTGGGGAGATCTTCGAGAGGATTGAGTTGCTACGCGACCACCCGGACATGGGCCGGGTTGTCCCCGAGTTTGGACAGCCGTTTCTGAGAGAGCTGATCCACCCGCCGTTTCGTATCGTCTACCGACGTGAACCGAAAAGGGTGCGGGTCGTCCGTATCTGGCGTAGCGAGCGGTTGCTTGAGCTACCGACGGCTGCAGAAGATCGCGACTAGGTTCTGCCTCGATCCAGAGGCGCGTGTTCGCATTGGGGACCCGCCAGCGTGCTTGTCTCAGCGGACGTTGTATGGTCGCTTTCGGACGAGATGACATTTCCATTCGAGGAGACCAGCCCCTGGATTCGTGAGCCGGATGCTCCCTGTCCTCCGCTTCAGGGAGAGCAGCGCGCGGATGTCGTCGTCATCGGCGCCGGCTACACGGGTCTTTCGGCGGCGCTGTCGCTCCGTGAGCAAGGCGTCGACGTCCTCGTGCTGGAGCAAGACTTCGCTGGCGCGGGCGCAAGCGGCAGTAACGCCGGCCATCTTACCCCGACGATCGGCAAAGACCTGCCGACGTTGCTGCGGATGTTCGGAGAGGAGCGGGCGCAAGCGCTCGTGCAGTTCGCGGACCAGGCGGTCGAGTACACGGAGCACATCGTTGAGCATCTCGGCATCGAATGCAGCTACGAACCCAACGGCAACGTTCTCGCAGCCGTGCATCCGAAGCATGAGAAGCGCCTCCGTGAGGCAGCAGCAGCTGCGTCACTTCTCGGGGGTCACGTGCGGTTCCTGTCCGGCGACGAGATGCGCGAGCGCGGTTTGCCCCGAACCTTTCACTGCGGGGTGCTCGAGCAGCGGGGTGGGGTGCTGGACCCCGGACAATACGTCACCGGGCTCCGCCAAGCTGCGATCGACGCCGGCGTTCGGCTTCACGAGCACTCGCCGGTTCAGTCGATCGACGAGGGCAGACCGGTTCGGGTGCGGTGCGACGGCGGTGTGGTCAGCGCGGATTCTGCGATCGTTGCGACCAATGCCTACTCCCCGTCCATCGGGTTCATGCCGCGCAAGCTCGTGCCCCTGCGCGTCTCCCTCTTTGAAACCGAGCCACTCAGCGCCAGCCAACTCGCCGCGATCGACTGGAACGGCCGCGAGGGAATCTACACCTCCCACGAAGTGCTCGAGAGCTACCGGCTGAGCGCGCGCAACACGATCATCGGCGGTTCGAGAGTCGTTCGTTACGCCTATGGCAGCAAGCTCGCCCCGGGCTACGATCCGGCAGCGTTCGAGACTATCGAGAACGCTTTCAAACAGAGGTTTCCCCAACTCGAAGGACTCTCGGTGCAGCGCTTTTGGGGCGGCTGGATCGGGCTCGGTCTGGACTTCCTACCGATGATCGGCACGACCGGCGATAAAGAGAACATCCACTACGGGCTCGGGTATGCGGGTCATGGTGTCGCGCAGGCGACTCTGATGGGCGCGATGCTCGCTGATCGCATCTTCGGTTGCGCCCACGAGTGCGAAAGCGCTCTCTCTAGAAGAGCATGGTCGTGGCCTCCTGAGCCCTTGCGCTATGCAGCGTACGGGGCGATTACACGAGCGCTCTACGCCATAGACGCTAGAACCGACCGTCAGCTGAGGAGGCTGCAAGTGAAGCAGCTACGCTCGTGACTTAGCAACCTAGGAGGGCACCATGCGTATCGGAACATCGTACAAGCAGCACCGCGACCTCTCGGAGCAGTGGGACGCGATTGTCATAGGATCGGGTATCGGTGGACTCACGGCGGCTGCCGCACTCGCCAAGGTTGCAAAGAAACGGGTGCTGGTTCTAGAACGCCACTACACGGCGGGCGGATTCACCCACACGTTTCGCAGGCCCGGCTACGAATGGGATGTCGGCGTGCACTACATCGGCGAAGTCTCGGATCCGGAGTCCGACGTTCGCCGAATCTTCGATTTCGTCACCGATGGCCAGCTTGAGTGGGCAGACATGGGTGAGGTTTACGACCGTGTCGTCTTGCCCGATCGTTCTTATGACTTCGTCAAGGGTCGCGACGCATTCCGTGAGAAAATGCAAGAGTACTTTCCCAAGGAGCGTCGTGCGATCGACCTTTACATCGATCGGATCGAAAAAACCGCAAAGAAGGCCAACCTCTTCTTCGCCGAAAAGGGTGTTCCGGGCCCCATCTCCACGCTGTTCGGTGGATTGATGCGGCGCCCGCTGCTCAAAGAAGCACGGCACACCACGCGGGAGGTGCTGGAGGATCGCACGTCCGACCAAGAGCTGATCGGCGTTCTCACAGCACAGTGGGGTGACTACGGTCTGCCCCCGGCGCAGAGCAGTTTCTTCATCCATGCCCTGATAGCTAACCACTATATCGAGGGTGCCGCTTACCCTGTCGGCGGAGCCTCTCGGATTGCCGCCACCATGCTACCGGTCATCGAGAACGCCGGTGGTGAAGTCATCACCAACGCCGAGGTTGATGAGATCCTCATCGACGACGGAAAGGCGGTGGGCGTCAAGCTCACGGATGGGCACGAACTGTGGGCGCCCTTCGTCATCAGTGACGCCGGCGCAAGAAACACAATTGAGCGCCTGCTCCCCGTGGAAACCGCGCAGGCCCGCGGGTTACGAAGCAAACTCGACGGTGTCCAGCCGTCTAGCGCCCACTTGTCCTTGTACGTCGGGCTCGACGCGACCGATTCCGAGCTCGGGTTGGGCAAGACGAACCTTTGGGTCTACCCAACCCTACAGCATGACCAGAACATGCAGCGCTTCTCCGACGACCGAAGTGCACCGCTTCCTTTCGTGTATCTATCCTTTCCGTCGGCCAAGGATCCTGAATTCGAACAGCGGCATCCGGGGCATGCGACCATCGAAGCGGTGACCATGATCCCCTACGACGGGTTCGAGCCATGGGAGCAGACGGGATGGAAGAAGCGCGGTGCCGATTACGACGCGCTGAAAAGCGACTTCAAAGAGCGCTTGCTCGAAACCCTCTACGAGCAGTGTCCATCGGCGCGCGGAAGGGTCGAGGTGGCCGAGCTATCGACACCGCTATCCACGCGCAATTTCGCGAATCACCAACGAGGCGAGATCTACGGCTTGACGTCGACGCCCGCTCGCTTTGAACAACGATGGCTGCGACCGCGCACGCCGATCAAAGGCCTCTTTCTCACGGGCGCCGACGTCGCCAGCCTCGGGGTGACCGGTGCGCTCATGGGCGGAATACTCTGCAGCTCTGCCGTGCTCCTCCGCGACGTACGCCGCACGGCCATGCGATCCCCGGACCGCCATCGGAGGTGAGCCGGTGGAGCATACTAGGGGTCCGCGCATGTCTCTTTCAAAGAAAAAGAAGATTCTGGTGGCAATGGCCAAGCTGCTACTGGAGAGCCGGGTCGAGGCGGCAGGAGTTCGCCTGTCCATGGACGTGTTCCCCCTCGACTCACTGGTGGAAGCCATGAATTGTGACGAGGTAACCCTTCACTGGCTGAAGTGTTCTGCGTCCTATGACTCGAACCCGCTTTGTGAATCCGGGTGGGTCGCGTAGCGACAGATGGAGTCTTCCTCAAGAAGGGTTGACAATATGGATGTATTTCGTAATTAGACGAAATACGAATGAATGTACACACCAAGGTTGAACCTGCCGACTGCTCCCCGGATGCACCGGTGCGCGGGATGGCTGTCTCGGACGAGAAGGCGGAGCGCAGGCTGGCCTCATTGGCGAAGGCACTCGGGCACCCAGCTCGGGTGCGCATCCTCAAGATGCTGGTCGCCGATGACACTTGCATCGCTGGCGAGCTGGCCGATGAGTTGCCGCTGGCCGCGTCCACGGTCTCCCAGCACCTCAAGATCCTGAAGGAGGTTGGCCTCATCAAGGGAGAGGTGGACGGAGCCCGACGCTGCTACTGCGTCGACCGATCGATGCTCGCGCACTTCAAAGCACTCGTGGAGGCGCTATGACCGAAGCTCAGATCACTCCGCGTCTCCGCCGACTCTCGTTTCTCGATCGTTACCTGACGCTGTGGATCTTCCTCGCGATGGCCGGGGGCGTGAGCGCGGGTTACTTCGTGCCGGGCGTCGACACGTTCATCAATCGCTTTCAGGTCGGCACGACCAACATTCCGATCGCCATCGGGCTCATCCTGATGATGTATCCACCGCTCGCCAAGGTGCGGTACGAGGAGCTCGGTGACGTCTTCCGCAACGTCAAGGTCCTAGGGTTGTCGCTGGTGCTGAACTGGGTGATCGGTCCCATCCTGATGTTCGGGCTAGCGCTAGCGTTCTTGCAGGACCGCCCCGAGTATATGATCGGCGTGATCATGATCGGCATTGCCCGCTGCATTGCGATGGTGATCGTATGGAACGATCTCGCTAAGGGCGACACGGAATATGCGGCGGGACTCGTCGCTCTCAACAGCGTTTTTCAGGTGCTGTTCTACAGCGCGTATGCATGGCTCTTCGTCACCGTACTGCCGCCGTTGTTCGGGCTCGAAGGCAGCGCGGTTCAGGTGTCGATGGGACAGATCGCCGAGAGCGTGTTCATCTACCTCGGGATCCCGTTCCTTGCTGGCATGCTCACGCGCCTGATCCTCGTCAAGCTCAAGGGCAGGACATGGTACGAAGGCGTCTTCATTCCGAAGATCAGCCCGCTGACACTCACCGCGCTTCTATTCACCATCGTCGTGATGTTCAGTCTCAAGGGTGAGCTCATCGTGAGCATTCCATTCGATGTCGTTCGCATCGCCATCCCGCTGCTCATCTACTTCGTCTTGATGTTTCTCGTCAGCTTCTGGCTCGCCCGTCGAATGGGCACCGACTATCCGAAGACGGCGACCTTGTCCTTCACCGCAGCGAGCAACAACTTCGAATTGGCCATCGCGGTTGCCATTGCGGTC
>JAUXFZ010000014.1 GCA_030622585.1 Myxococcales bacterium | reverse complement strand
GGGGTCTTTCTGGCAGTCGAGGTGTCCACCGAGCTGGACGAGCCCAAGGGACCGACCACCGCCGATCTCATCCGGAAGCGAAACAAGATCAAGAGGGTCCACAAGTGGTTTGGAATCAGTACTTGGTCGCTAATGACCCTTTCGGTCGTGTCGGGCTTGATCCAGTTCTACAATCAGTACGGTTGGTGGAGGAGCGAGGCGACCAATCCCTGTGTGCAGGGCAATGCGATTTTCACGCAAAAGGCATGTAGCGGGGTTCCGACGGCCCATGTGACGCTGGTCGCCCTTACGGGGGCCGCCTACTTTACGACCTTCGGGCTCTCCTTCGCGATGCCGGACCCGCTCAAAGTCAGCGAGGGCAACAGCGACTTTGCGCGAAAGCTGCGGACGCACAAAGTGCTCCGATGGGTCACCTTTGCAGGGATGATCGCCCAGATCGGCCTGGGCGTGGTGGCCGCGAATTCCGGGAGCTTCGGCCTCGACCGGGCCAACGATTACAAGGCTCTTCGTGGCATCGCGACCGCCCACCTGGCCGTCAGCCTCGTGACGTATGGCGCGATGACGTACGCCGGCGCGATCATGACCTTCTGAGAGCGATCTCACCAAGCCCGGCCTTGGCCCGAATTTCTGGGAATTCAGGGCTTGCCGATACAATCGCCGCACCGCTAGCATCTAGAGGATAGAGTGGCGGCGGGGAGGCGGGACAAACCGTCGCCGAAGGTGTCCCGGAGTTCTCCAGGGGAAGAGCTCAGGGCGCAGGATCCTTTTGCTTTTGGGGGTTTCATGAGATCACCGAGGGGTGCAAAAGCCCTTTCGAGCCAGCCAGCGAGGGCGCCGATGTCCGAGCTGACGGTGGCCAACTATCTTGGGCTCTTGCTGGAGGACCCGTACGACACCCACCTCGTCGAGGGATTGCGGGAGCTGCTGAAGAGCCCTGAGCCTGCGAACGATGCGCAGGACCCGCTTCGATTGCTCGAGGCGGCGCGCGGCGGACACGAGCGGCGGGGGGAGTTTCTGGCCGCCTCGTGGTTGATGGAGCTCGAGTCCGAGCTGGTGAGCGACGATCCCGATTTTCAGAAGGTGCTCGTCAAAGAGCTCGGTCGCGTGCGGCGCGACGAATTGATGGACGACCAGGGGGCCCTCGTGGCGTACGCGCGACTCGGCGGGATCGATTCGGATGACCCCGAAGTGGCGCAAGCGGTCGGCCAAATTCAACAAGTCGAGGAGAAGTGGGCAGAGCTTGCGCGGCGCTTCATCGAAGAGGCCCGCGATGCCGCGGACCCCCGCCTCAAGACTTCGCTGCTGACCCGCGCCGCGTCGCTGATGTGGCAATATGGTGGTGCAGAGACGGCGGCGGAGACGGATGCGATTTTCGACGAGGCGCTCGCCGCAGACCCATCGCACATGGGCACTGCGCGGCAATACGCGTTGAGCCTTCGCGCGCGCGGCCGTTGGGAAGACCTGGTGTCGGTGTTCGTTCGAGGGGCCAAGGCGGCCCGCACGCGCGAGGAGAAGGGCAGTGCTTGGCTGCAGGCGGCGCGCGTGCGTCGTCACTGCCTCGAGGACGCGGAGGGCGCGGCCGACGCATACCGCGAGGTCTTGGCGTTTTCCCCGACCGACGAGGAGGCGCTCCGCGCGTTGGTCCAGCACTTCACCGACCTCGAGGCGTGGGACGACCTTGCCGCGATGTACGAGAGCGCGCTTCGTTCACGGCAGAAGCTCGAAGCCGAGAAAGGCATGCTGCTGCAGCTTGCGATGGTCCATTGGCGCTTTCGTGAAGACTCGGAGTCCGCGGAGCCTTTCTTCGCGCGACTGCGAAAGATCGACGCCGCCCATCCTGGTGTGTTGGATTTCTATCGCGCGCGGATCGGGGACGAGGACCCAGAAGGCCGTTTGCTCACGATCCTCGGCGACGCGCTTCGTACCAGCACCGATTCCGAGCGCCAGCTCCTCTTGGCGCGCGAGCTTGGGCATCGCGCGCAGAAGGCGGACCGGCCGGAGCGCGCCTTGGAAGCCTGGAAGCTCGTCGAGCGGCTTGCGCCCGACGACCTCGACGCACGGGCTGCGCTTCAGCAGTTGTACCAGCACAGCGGCAAGTGGAATGCGCTTTCCGAGTCGATTCGCGGCGAAGTCGAAGCACTGTCGACCGATGCCAAGGAAGAGAAGATCCGGCTGCTTCGAGACTTGATTCCGATCTATCGGGATGCGCTTCAGCTAGATTCGATGCTGATTCAGGTCTACGGCGAGATTCTCGCACTGTCTCCCCACGATGCCGAATCGTTGGCCTCTTTGTCGCAGCTCTACGAAGCCGCTGGGCGGTGGAACGAGCTCATTCACGTTCTCGATCGACGGGCCGAGGTTGCCGCGGAGCCCGAAGAGAAGGTCGCGCTGTATCTGCGCGTCGCCGCGTTGTGGACCGAGCGCTTCGGCAACTTGAGCCAGGCGACGGAGCCGCTCGAGCGCGTCATTCAGCTGCAGCCGGATCACCGTGAGGCGTTGGCGGAGCTCAAGGACATCTACACCAAGAAGCGCAACTGGGATGCGCTGTACGGAGTCCTGGGCCGCGAGGCAGTCCTTCTCGACGACCCTGCGGCGCGGCTCGACAAGCGGATCGAGATGGCGGAGCTCTGCACCGAGCGCCTTCATCGGAACGCTGCGGCGATCGCGCTCTGGAAAGAGATTCTTGCGGAGGCCCCGGACACCTCTTCCGCGCTCGACACGCTCGAGAATCTTGCGGAGCGTGAGAAGGATTGGGAGACGCTTGCCGATGTTCTGCAGCGCCGCGCTGACGGGGCGACGAGCGATGCCCAGCAACTCGAACAACTTCAGCGCCTAGGCGTCGTGTTCATGGAGCGGCTGGGCCAGCCCGCCGATGCCATCGCGGTATGGGAGCGCGTGCTCGAGCTCGACTCCGACAACAGTCGAGTACAGCGCATGTTGAAGGAAGCCTACGTGGAGGCGCGGGATTGGGAATCCCTGGAGACCCTGCACCGCGAGCGTAACGACTGGGCCGGCTTTGCCGAAGTGGTCGGCCAAGCTGCAGAGCGTGCCGAGGAGCCTGCCCTGATCGTGGAGCTCGGCCTTCGTGCGGCCCAGGTGTACCGCGACCGCGTCGGAGAGCCGCATCGTGCGGCGCGACTCGATGAGCGGGTGCTGAGCGTCGATTCGACCAACGTCGAGGCGGCGAAAGGGCTCCTGCCGATCTACGAGAAGGACCACAAGTGGTCCGAGTACGTCAACATGCTCGAGATCATCGTGGCGGGATCAGGCCCGGAGGAGGAACTCGACGTGCGCCTCGAACGAGTGGCATCGCTGCGTGGGGTTTACCTGAACCGGCTGCGTGATCCGGAGTCTTCGCTCGGCTGGGCGACGCGCGCGTACCTGCTGGCTCCGTCCGACCCGGACATCGTGGCGGGTCTCGAGGAATCGGCGGAGGCGGCCGGCGCCTACGCGGACCTCGTCGCGCTCTTCCGGGACCGATTGGACAATGCACGGCTCCCCGATCGCGAGCGCCTGGATCTACAGCGGCGAATCGCCGCCATTGCCGGTGAGCGGCTCGGAGAATCTGAAGATTCGATTCGGCAGCTGGAGGCGATTCTCGAAGTCGAACCCGATGACGCCGAAGCGACGGCCGTGCTCGACCGCCTGTATCGAGCAGAGCGTCGCTTTGCCGACCTGCGTATGCTCTACGAACGGCGCCTCGCGGCCGTGACCGACCCCGCCGAGCAATGGGTTCTCCTCAACGAGGTGGCGCAGGTCGAAGAGGAGCAGCTCGGCGACCTTCCTGCGGCTGCCGAACGTCACTGGAAGATCCTCGAAAGCAATCCGCACGACGTGGATGCGCTCCGAGCAGTCGAGCGCCTTTCGCAGCAGCTCAAACAGTGGGACCGCTTGGACGCCGCGCTCGAACGCCGACTTCAGTCGAAGGTCGGCGACGACGATAGGTTGGCCGTCTATTTGCAGCTCGCGGACCTGCGGCGCCTCTACCTCGATGACGCACCCGGGGCGCTCGAATGCTACCGCAACGCGCTCTCGCTCGATGGTCGAAACGAAGTCTCCATCGCGGGGCTCGAGGCATTGTCGGGCGAGGGGCAGGGTGTCGGCATCGAAGCCATCGATTTGCTCGAACCCGCCTACGCCAAGCGCGGCCACTTCGAGAAGCTCGCGGGGCTCTTGCGCGGGCGCCTCGATCGAACCGAAGACGCAGAAGAGCGGCGCGCACTTCGCTTGCGCATTGCGGACCTCGCGGCATCGGAGCTGGGAGACGCGACTGGCGCCTACGCGGCGCTCGAATCTGCGTTCATCGACGAGCCGAACGATCTCGATCTACTCGACCGTCTGGGGGGCGTGGCGGAAGCCGCGAATCAGCACGAGGCCCTGGCCAAGACGCTAGTGCTCGTGATCGATGCGGGTAGCGTGCAGGGCGAGGTTGAGGTCGCTCTGTGCCGCCGAGTCGCCGAGCTGTACGACGTGGCCTTGGGCACTCCGGAGGAAGGGGCGCGCTTTCATCGGCGTGTCGCGGAGGTCGAGCCCAGTGATAGCGTCGCGTTCGCCGCGCTGAAGCAGCTCTACACCAAGCATGAGGATTGGAACGACCTGCGGGCGCTCTACCAGCGGCGTATCGAAGCGACGACTGATGCTGGTGCCAAGCTCGATCTGCTCTTGCAGTTGTGTTTCCTGTTCGAGGAGATTCTCGACGAACCCGAGCACGCGATCTCGAGCTACGAACAGGCTCTCGAGCTGGACCCGACTCACACACCCTCGCGGCGCGCGCTCCGGCGGCTCTACGGCCGGCTCAAGCGTTGGCCGGAGCTCACCGAGGTTCTGGAGCGCGACCTCGACGAGGCTACGGGTCAGGACGTCGTCGATCTGGCCTACGAGCTGGCTACCATCTACGAGACACGCTTGGACCGCGTTTCAGATGCGGCCGACCACTACGAACGCGTGTTGGGGTCGAGCCCGACGCATCTGCGGGCGCAGGAAGGTCTCGAGCGGCTCATGGAGAACCGCGAGGAGCGGCAGCGCGTCGCCTCGATCCTGCAACCGGTTTTCGATTCGCAAGGGGCCTGGGGCGAGCTTGCGAAGGTCTTGGAGGTTCAGCTCGAGGACCTGAGCGACCCCGCCTCCCGTGCGGCTCACTTGAGCCGGATCGGCGAGTTGAGCGAGGCCAAGCTCCACGATGACGAGCTTGCGTTCGATGCGTACGCGCGAGCGGTGCGCGAAGACGTCGCCGACGGCAGCGCGCGATCGGATTTGGCGCGCCTGGCCTCCAAGCTCGGCCGTCACAGACAACGGGCGGAGCTGCTCGAGGGTGGGCTTGCTTCGTTGGGCGACGACTTCGTCAAGACCGAGCTGCTCTTGGAGCTTGCCGAACTGTGGGAGGTATCCGAGCCGGAGCCCGAGCATGCGGAACGAATCTACCAGCAGTTGGTGCGCTTCGAGCGGGACAACCCCGAGATCGTCCTGAAGGCCTCTCGCGCGCTCGAGCGATTGCACGCCGCTGCGAACGATCACGGCGCGCTTGCACAAGACCTCCAGCGCCAGATTCAATTCGAGGAAGATGAGGCCCGGCGCGACGAGATCTTCGCGAGGCTCGCCGACCTGCTCGAGAACACCTTGCACGACCCGGACCGCGCCATCGAGGTTCATCAACAGCGCCTGGAGCTCGACCCGAGCGATGCCGACGCGCTGTCGTCTCTCGAGCGTCTCTATGAGCAGCGAGGCCGATGGGAGCCGTTGATCGAGGTGATCGAGCGCAGAGCAGAGCTTGCGGAGAACGAGCAGGAGCAGCTGACACTCTGCCGGCGCGTGGGAGAGATTTTCGAAGACAAGCTCGGAAGCATCGAGAATGCGGTTGCCGCGTACCGAGACGTCGCTTCACGATTCGGTTCGGACGAGGCCACCCTGGTTGCACTGACGCGCCTCTATCTGCAGACGGAGCGATGGCACGAGCTCCTCGAAGTCACCGAGATCCGTTCCGCGGATGCCGAGGACTCGGAACAGCGAGTGGCGTTCCGATTCCAAGCCGCCGAGCTGATGCGCAACCGAACCGGGGAGATCGAGCGCGCCTTCGAGGTGTATCGAGAGCTTCTCGAAACGGTCCCGGGGCACAGCCCTACCGTGGCGGCGCTCGAGGAACTGGCCGCGGGCTCGGACGCGCCCCTGCGCGTGCTCGCCGCCAACCGACTCTCCGACGAATACGAGAGCCAGGGCCGATTCGCCGACCAAGTTCGAATGCTCGAGATCATCGCCGCCGGCGACGACCCGAGCGAGCGGGTTCAATCGCTTTTGCGCGCCGCCGAGATCAGCGAGGTCGGGACCGGGGACATCGAGGCGGCCTTCGCCTTCTCCGGGCAGGCGCTGCGCGAAGGCGTCGACCTGGACGACTTCGAACGGGTGCACGAGAACTACGAACGCTATGCGGGGATCACGAGACGGTGGGCGGAGCAGGTGGCGACATTGGCGGCGATCGCGCCGGAGCTCCTCGACGCCGACTTGCGCACGGAGGTTCGCATGCGGGCGGCGAGCGTGGCTGAGCAGCGGCTCGACGACGCGGACCTGGCGAAGACCCAGTATCAGAACGTGCTCGATGAGCAGCCGGATCATCAGCCGGCACTCGATGCGCTACTGAGCCTCGTCGAAAACGCGGGCGCCATGCGGGAGCTGGTCGAGCTTCTCCGGCGCAAGGGGGAGCTTTCCGAAGACCGCGAAGAGCGCGCCGCGCTACTCGTGCGACAGGCCCATATTTACCAAGCCGAGCTCGACGACCTGGAGTCTGCGATCGAAGCGCTGGACCGGGCGCTTGGCGAGTCGGACCACCCACTGGCCTACGAGGGTCTGGAGCGTCTCTATCGGCGTACTCGGCAATGGAACGAGTTGGCGACGTTGTACGAGCGGGAGATCGACCAGCGCATCGGAGATCCGGCCGCGGTTCGCTACGAGCTGGGGGATATCTGCCTGCGGCGTCTCAACGAGCCGTGGCGTGCGCTCGACCAATTCCGAGAGGCCCTGAGCCAGAACCCGGAGCACGAACCGACCGTGCGCGTGTTGGAAACGTTGGTCGAGCAGTCCGAGTATCGGAGCGCAGCCGCCGAGCTGCTCGAGCCGCTGTACCTGCGGCGGATGGAGTGGCCCAAGGTCACCCAAATACTCGAAGCTCGGCTCGATGGTGAAGACGACCCGAGTCAACGGTTGGAGTTGCTGCGCCACCTCGGCGATGTGCAGGAGTCGCACCTCGAAGACCTCGACGGGGCGCTTGAGACCTACGGCCGTCTCTTCGGCGAGGACCCGCGCGACCCACAAAGCCAGGAGACCCTGACGCGCCTCGCGCGTTCGCTCGGACGCTGGGACCGGCTCGCTGCGATCTTCGACAAGACGCTTCGTGCGGTTGAAGTCGACGACGCAGACACGGCCGTCCTCGCCCTGACCACCGCTAAGCTGTACGACGCGCGGTTGGAGGACCTCGACCGCGCGGGCTACTTCTACCAGCGCGCGCTCACGTACGATCCGAGCAACAAGGAGGCCGGCAGCGCCCTCGCTTCGGTGTACGCAAGGAGCCTTCGGTGGGAGGCGCTCCTCGAGCTGGATCGCGAGCGGGAGAGCTTTGCCGATACCGACGAGGAGCGGGTTGCCGTCCTGCACGAGATCGCCGGGGTCGAGGTGGAACAGTTGGACAGACCCGCGGCCGGCATCGTCACCTACCGGCGCATTCTCGAGATTGACCCTGCCAACACCGAGGCCGTGACCCGCCTGGACCAGCTTCTCGAAGGCGCCGAGTGCTGGGACGAGCTCGGTGCACACATCGAATTCCGGATCGACAACGCGCCCGATGCGCGCGCGGCCTTGGCGCTCCGCCAGCGCTTGGGTTCGCTCACGGAAACCAGGCTGCAGAACCCGGCCCGAGCCCTCGACATCTTCGAGGACCTGTTGGCCGACCAGCACAACCACGTCGAGGCGCTTCAAGCGGTATCGCGCCTCGTCGCGGACGACGACCACGGCCCACGCGCGGTCCAGATCCTCGAACCCATCCACCGCGAGAGCGGAGACTGGCAGGCCTTGGTCAGCGTCCTCGACGCCAAAGCGCGACAAGCCACCGACGCTTTCGAGCGGGCCGACACCTGGCGTGAGGTGGGCCGCCTGCACCAGGAGAGCGGCCGAGACGCCGAGAAGGCTTTCGGTGCCTGGGGCGCAGCGCTGATCGCGGAACCGGCGGAGGAGGCTACGCGCTCCGAGGTCGATCGCTTGGTACGTGAGGTCGGCTGCTGGGAGGCGTACATCGAGACCTTCGAGCAGGCCGCCGCGGCGACGGATGAATCGGCGCTTCGAGGCTCGTTCCTGACGAGCATTGCCCGGGCCCAGGACAGCGAGCTCGGTGACCCGCGGGCCGCCATCAAGACCTACGGCCGGGTTCTCGAAGCGGATCCGGATGCGGAACAAACCCTAGACGACTTGGAGGGTCTCCAAGTCATGGTGGGGGATTGGGATGGACTTGCAGGGGTTTACGAGCAAAAGCTCGAACGTTCCCAGGAACCTGAAGCGCGGGGCGAGTTGCTCCGGCGGCTTGCTGCGCTGTGGGAAGAGCAGCTCTCCGATCCGGAGCGGGCCGTGTCGTACTACCAACAGGCGACGGGCGAGAATCCTGACGACCTCACGGCGTATGTGGCGCTCGATCGGCTCTTCGCCTCGGTCAACGACTCCGAACGGCTGGCCGACGTCCTCGAACGCCGGACGGAGCTCGAGGAGGAGGCGGAGGCGCGCGTCGAGGTGGGCATGCGGCTCGCCGAGCTCTACGAAGCCCAACTCGGCAGGCCCGAGGCAGCCTGCGACGCATTGCGTGCGGTGGTCGAGGCAGACCCCGAGCATCGTCTGGCCCTTCAGGGGCTGAGCCGCCTCTACGAGCGACAAGGCCAATGGCCGGAGCTCGTCGAAGTGCTGCAGCGTCGCACCGATGTGGCCATACACGAGTCCGAGCGGGTGGAGCTCACGCATCAGCTCGGCAACATCATGGAGCGAGAGCTCGACGACGAGCTGAGCGCCATTGCGGTGTACGGCCAGATTCTCCGAATCGACCCGGCGTACGAGGCATCGGTGCAGGCGCTGCTCCGCATCACGAAGCTCACGGACTACCGGGAAGATGCGGCCGCGGTCCTCGAACCCTACCTGCGGACCCAGGAACGCTGGAGCGATCTGGCGACGCTGCTTCGATTGCGCGCCGATGCGATGACCGACCCGCATGAGAAGGCAGAGCAGCTGGTCGCGTTGGCGGACGTACACGAGCAGGGTCGCAAGGATCCGAATGCGGCGCTCGACGCACTGCTGCAGTCGATCGGCGAGCGGCCTGACGATGACGAGATTCTCGATCGGGCGGAGACCCTCGCGGCGAGCCTGCAGCGATGGCCGGAGCTCGTCGAGGTCGTGTTCGCAGAGGCCGGTGCAAGTCTCGACGCGGACCGAGGCGCCACGTTGTATCTGCGTGTCGCGCGGATCTGTGAAGACGACCTCAAGGATCTCAGTAGAGCGGTCGATGCGCACGAGCGAGCGCTGTCGTTGATGGGAGACGACCAGTCGATCCTCGAGGCACTCGACCGGCTTCTGCAAGAGACCGAGCAATGGGATCGCCTGCACGAGGTCATCTCGCGCCGCCTGGATTTGCGCGATGCCGACCGACCGACGCTCTTCCTCAGGCAGGGGCGGCTGCGTGCCAGCTACCTCGGTGACTTGGAGGGAGCGCTCGGCGCGTACCAAAAGGCGATGGAGCAGGACCCGGGTCGCGACGACACGCTCGCAGCGGTGCGGAGCCTCGCGGAGAAGCCGCAGGTTGCAGGGAGCGCGCTCGGGCTCCTCGAGGAGTACTACCGCGAGGCCGGCAACTTGGAAGAGGTCGTGCGGCTGTACGAACAGCGGGTGGAGCTGACGCCGGCGGCCGCCGATCGGGTAGCGCTCCTGTGCGAGGCTGCCTCGATTTGGGAGAACGACATCGGACGCCCAGAGGAGGCACTCGCGGCCATGCGGGATGCGGTCCGCACCGATCCGCGTGACCGAACCCTCATCGATTCACTCGAGCGCCTCGCCGAGATGTCGGATCGCTGGGCAGACCTCGATGGCCTGGTGGACGACATTGCCCGGCAAGGGGATCTCGAACGCCGGGAGCTTTACGAGTTGCGCCTTCGATCCGCCGGCTGGTATCGAGATCGCTTGGCCGATCCGAGTCGCGCCGAACGCGCCCTCACCGAGGCGCTGCAGCTCGATCCCGAGCCTCTCGAGGCGCACGAGCAACGTGTCGCGTTGATGCGAGAGCAGGGGCGGGCCGCCGATTTGGTGAACGCGCTGCGCGCTTGGGCAGACGTCGAGCCAAGCATCGATCAGCGCCTCGCACTCCTGCGCGAGGCGGCAGGGCTGGCGCGCGAGGAGCTCTCGCAGCCGGAGGCGGCGGCGGATTGCTACCAAGAGCTCCTCGCGGTCGATAAGAACGACGTGGACGCCCTACGAGCCTTATGCGACATCCGCCGGGCGCAATCTCGGTGGAACGAGGTCGTTGGGTTGCTGGAGCGGCAAGTGGAGCTCGTCGAAGGCGAGGATCGCGCACCCGCGGCGCAGGCGGTGGGCCAGGTCTATCGAGATCACCTCAACGACCCACGGGCCGCCATTCGGTCCTATGAAAGAGCCCTCGAGCTAGACGAGACCGACCCGGTCACGATGAACGCACTCGAAGCACTCTACGAAGGCAACGACCGGTTGGAAGCGCTTCGTACGCTGCTCGAGCGCCGTGTCGACTTGGCCGCGGAGGAAGATCGCGTAGCGCTACAACTCCGGCTCGCTCAGCTCTATGACGGCTCCTTTCGGGACCAGGCCTCGGCCATCGGCATGTTGCGCCAGGTACTGAATGCGGACCCCGACAACGAGGCGGCCAATGCAGACCTCGACAGGCTGTTCGAGGCCACCGGTGCCTGGGATGATCTGGTCGTGTTGCTCCTGTCGAAGGTCGGCCACGCCTCGGATGAAGAGCAGCGCGGCTTGCTCGGGCGGGTCGCCGAGGTGCACGATGCCAAGCGCGGCGACGCGGACGCCGCGATTCAGATCTACGAGCGCATCAACTCGGACCTCGGTGCCGACGAGCGCTCACTTCGCGCGCTTGCTGGGCTCTACGAGCGCAAGGAGAGCTGGACGAAGGTGGCCGACACCCTCGAGCGCCTATCGGGTCGGTTGGAAGGGGCGGCGGCCATTGACCTGTCGCATCGCGTGGCTGACCTGTGGGAGCAACGAGTCGGAGACACCCAGCAGGCAGGCAGGGCCATTCGCGGCGCGTACGAGCGATTCCCGCAGGACACCGCGACGCGCGACCGTCTCAAGGCGCACTACCAAGCCGAAGGGGACTACCGCGCGATGGCGGAGGTCATGGACGCAGAGCTTCAAGGAGCGACCTCGGATGGGGATCGCTTGACGCTCCTGCGGACGATTTCGGATGTGTATCGCGACCGGCTCGACGACCCGGGGATGGCGGCGAGCTATCTCGAAAGGGCGGTCGAGCTCGACGCCGACGACCGAGGCGCGTTGGTTCCGCTCTGCGATCTGTACATCGCTGCGGGTCGTCAGCAGGATGCGGTGCCGATCTTGCGACGCATCATCGAGAGCTTTGGCCGCCAGCGCAGCAAGGAGCTCGCCGTGCATTACCACCGCCTCGGCCAGGCTCTCGGGGCCACCGGTGACGCAGCAGGTGCGCTCGCCGCCTACGACGCAGCCTTCAAGATCGACCTCACCAACGTGGCCATCCTGCGTGACCTCGGCAAGCTCACACACGCCAACGGCGATCTCGACCGCGCACAGAAGAGCTTTCGGGCGTTACTGCTACAGAAGCTAGAGCCCGACTCGGGCATCCAGAAGGCCGACGTCTACTACTACCTCGGCGACATCGCCTCGAAGCAGGACGATCCGCGCAAAGCGATCACGATGCTGGAGAGGGCGCTTGCGGAGGACGCCAGCCACGAGCAGGCTGCGGCGCTCCTCGCTCAGTTGAAGGGTTGAATCATGGCCGCGGGAAAGGTCTCCATCGACGGTCAGGTCGTCGATAGCGGCGAAGCCCGCGTCTCGGTCTTCGATCGCGGCTTCCTCTATGGCGACAGCGTCTTCGAGGTGTTTCGCACCTACGGCGGCGTTCCCTTCGGCCAACGCGAGCATCTCGAACGGCTGCAACGGTCGGCGGACCGCTTGATGATTTCGATGCCGGTCTCGGTGGAGACTCTATCGTCCGAAGTGGCGGCGACGCTCGAGGCAGCAGGCGAGGGCGAGTGGTACGTCCGGGTCGTGATCACGCGTGGGACGGGGCCGCTCACCTACGACCCGTCGACCGCTACGATGCCTCTTCGCGTGATCATTGCCGCACCGGTCTCGGTGCCTCCTGCCGAGCACTACGCACGGGGCATCGCGGTTGCGCTGCTTCACGCATCGCGCCCGACGGACGACGAGCGCGCATCCGGCGCCAAGGCATCCAACTATTTGGCGAATCTGCTTGCGGTCCACGAAGCCAAGCAGAAGGGCGCCCAGGAGGCGCTGATGCTCGGGCGACGCGGCCAGATCCTCGAAGGGGCGTCGAGCAACCTGTTCATCGTGAAGGACGGGAACGTGCGCACCCCCGAGGTCCAGGCGGGCATCTTGATGGGAATCACGCGGGCAGCCGTTCTCGCGGCCGCCGCTGCCGAGGGCATCGGGGTCGAAGAAGCCGAGGTCCGTCCTGAAGATCTCTACGGCGCCGACGAGGCGTTCATCACGAGCAGTATCCGAGAGGTGATGCCGGTCGTCTCGGCCGACGGCCGGACGATCGGCTCGGGAGCCCCCGGATCGGTGACCAAACGGCTCCACGAGGCCTATCTGCGGGCCGTGGCCCAGGCAACGGGCGCGGGGGTTTGACCTGCCGGCCCCGGCCCACTAAAGCCAGCCGCTAGGACGCATTCGATGTCAGACACAGGTAAAACAAGGGCGCGGCGGCAGAGAAAGAATGCCGCCCAGGGTAGGGACCGCAAAAAGAAGCTCGAGAAGGAGGGGACCACCGCCAAGTTCCCGATCCATCCCGATAAGGCCCCCGCGCCCGCCAAAGCCTAAGCCCCGGCTTCGACACGCTTGATCCGCACACTAGTGAAGGGTGTGCGACTTGCCGTCGTGCTCCACACTCGGCACGCCCTTGTCCGTGACCACGTCTCCGGGCGGCGCTGGCGTTGAAAGCGGGGCAGGGGCAGGGGGAGGCTGGCTCGTAGCGGCCAGCGCTTCGAGCCGTTCGCGGTACTCCATCTGTCGGGGCTTCGCGTGGTGATAGCGCCGTCGTTTGCGGTAAGCGAACACCACGAGGATGGCCGCCAATACCCAGATGGTCGACCCAGCGAAGAGAGCCGGGAGGATTCGGTACCTCGTCCGCAAGCTCTCTCGCCACTGTCGCTCGAGGCCAACGCGCGTCCAGCCGTACGCGGTCGACAGGGCCGTGTCGAATGTCTCTCCGTCGCGGAGCGACTGGATCAGCCGGTGGAAGCGCCGCTCGTCGTTGTTGCTTCGCCGAAGGAACCCGACGACGTCCGCGCTCTGAGCGTAAGCGATGTTCACCTCGTGAGGGCGGTTCGGGAAGCGTTTGTCCAACTCGGACAGACGCAGCATCGATCGCTGCGCAGCCGCTCGAAGAAGCGATTCCATGCGCGGAAGCAAGCGCACCTCGGACTGCTGAATCGCGACGCCCTCGTTGAACCAACGGGGCACGTGGTTGCCGAGCACCGCGCGGTAGAGCGCCACATGGGAAAGCTCATGGACGAGCACCACCTCGAGGTCCGGCGGCTCCCAGGTCTGGGGTGCGGACATCG
>JAUXFZ010000278.1 GCA_030622585.1 Myxococcales bacterium | reverse complement strand
GACGAGCTGCGGAATCCGGATGGCGCCGTCCAACATCGAGAACTCGCTGTGAACGTGCAGGTGAACGAATTCGGCCGTCATGAGCGGCCTGACTCTACTGTGCCCACCCGGCCGGATCCACCGGACTTTCACTCACAAGAGCAAGTCGAGCAGGGCGGCCATGTGTGCACGCCGCCGCTTTCGGTCCTCGTCGCTGAAGCGGTTCGCCCCGAAGAGCTGCTTGATGGCGGGATCCCGGAAGAAGTAGACGACCAGCGCGCCAAGTATCGACACGTATACATCGCGTGGATCGCGGCCGGGCTCGCTCGTCCGCGGGGTATCGGCGGTGAGAGTCGAGAGCGCGATTGCCATCGCGTCATAGAAGGCCTTCATCGAGCGTTCCACGCGATCGTCTCCCGAGGCCATCTCCCAAAGCATGATCCGCACCTGGTTGGGGTGTGCCCAGAACAGATCGAAGCTCTCCAGTACGAGGTCGCGCGGGGTCAACGAGTTTCCGCCGCACGTGAGCCGCTCGAACAGGTCCCGGTGGCGCCCAAACAGGCGGCCGACCACCTGTTCGTAGAGGCGGTCTTTGGAGTCGAAATAGTAGTGAAGCAGTCCGTGGGTCACGCCGGCACGCTTGGCGATGGCGACCATGCGCGTCCCGTGAAAGCCCCGGTCGGCGAACTCGTCTTCCGCGGCGTCTAAAATGGTTGCCCGGGTTTGTTCCGGGTCGGCATCCTTAGGGCGCGCCATCGCTACGGTTCATCGCCCGTGAAGTACGTTGTTGCCGCCTCGTACGCGCGCGCATAGTCGTTGTCGAAGGGGTCGTCGATGTCGTAAAGGAAACCGCCGAACGCGAGGACGGCAGCGATGATCACCCCGGCTCCCGTCGCGACGGGCACCCAGAACCCCGGGCCCCTACGAACCCACTGAGGCGCCCGCACGCCAACGACGCCGAGCGCGACCGGAATCCCGTAGAAAGCGTGGTAGAGGCCCGCGATTCCGAGCAGCGCGTAATACGGATAGAACCACCACGGCGCGAAGTGCATGGAGAACGAAACGCCCCCAAAGAACGGAGGCGCGCCGGCGAGTAGCGCCGGGAGGCGGGTCGCGGCGATGTGGCCGAAGATGAAAATCGCGAGGTAGTACGCCGCGTATCGATGCAGGCGAAGGCGAAGTGGCGGACTGGCCTTGCTCCCTCGCCGCGCGCGCATTCGGAGGACGCCGCTTACGATGTGGACGACGAGCGTTGCGATGAGGACGACTTCGAGGAGTGGCGATTGGTACACACTTCGGGCCGCCGTTTGGAAGTCGTTGTAGAGGTCCGCCCCGAGGACGGCGAGGGCTGTGTTGGTGAGGTGGACCAGGGCGAACAGGGAAAAGAGCAACCCCGAAACGGCCTGCACCCGGGCAAGTCTTAGATTATTCACAAGCCTGTTAGTAACAGACCTGTTAATAACTGTCCAGCGGAGCCCTTTACGGCCGTACCCCGGCTTGCGTGGCGGGTCCCTCGTGCTACTCCGGGCGCTCCCCAGCCCAGAAAACCTGGCGTTTCGGGGCCATGGTGCACCTCATGAGCAACTCCCCCATCTCGATTGTAAAAGCGCGCTTCGGAGATGATCCGAAGAAGGCGAAAGAAAAACTGGTAGCCGCCGTGAAGAAGGTCGCCGGCAAGGACCTTTGGCTCGACCGCCTCAACGAGGAAAAGGGCCTTCAGCACGTATCGAACCGCAAACTGCTCCATCTCGAGCAGGTGTTCGAAGCGATTGCCAAAGAGGTCGGTTCCCGAGACAAGCTGATCGGCGAAATCGCGAAACTCGGGGGTCGCCCGCAGGACGAAGACTACAAGACTCGCTTGGCCGAGGAATCGACTCCGAGCTTGTGGGATCGGTACCAGGCGGTACAATCCAGCTCTTCCGGCAAGTCCGGCTCGAATTGAAGCACCGCCGCGGCACGGCGTCGTGTCGGTCGCGCGGTGAAAGAGTTTGCCATGAGTAAGCGACTGTTCTGCGGGGGGCTCGCATGGGCCACGACGACCGAAGACCTTCAGGAGGCGTTCGCGGCGTTCGGCGAGGTCACGGATGCGAAGGTCGTGAGTGATCGCGAGACCGGCCGCTCCCGCGGTTTCGGGTTCGTCACCTTCACGACGGAAGAGGTCGCGGCGTCAGCGCGCGACCAGATGGACGGAGCCTCGCTCGGCGGTCGCACCATCCGTGTCGATCTTGCGCGCGAGCGTGACGCTAATCGCTCATCGTTGAAGTAGCTCGAAATACCGAGAGAGTATTGCGTCGCCCGCGAGCAGGTACTCTAGCGCGCCGAGCGCGAGAAACGGGCCGAAGGGCAGCTTGAGCACGCCGACGTGGCTAGCGTCCGGCTCCTCGGGGGCTTCGATCACTTCCCCATCGATGACACGTTCCTCGATGTCGGGGGTGAGACTGCGTCCGGTGGCCAATGCGAAGCCAGCGAACACGAGGCCCTGCATCGAGCCGGCGACGACACTGAACAGTGCGCCTCGCCACCCGAGGAACGCGCCGATCATCAATAAGAGCTTCGAGTCACCTTCGCCCATCCCACGGCGTCCAGCGATGTGTTCGTAGCCCCACACGAAAACGACTTGGACGATCAGGTAGGCGGCTCCTGCGCCGACAGCCGCCGAAAAGAGTCCTGGCTCGGTTCGAAACGGTGCGCTCACGAGGCCGAGCGCGGCGCATGGCAGGCTGACCTCATCGGGGATCTCCATCCATTCGAGATCGACGAACGTTGCGATCAGCAGGCCGCCGGCGAAGATGAAGTATAGGAGGGTCTCGACGGACGCGTGCAAGAGCAACGTTCCCGGCTCGGCGCGCACGATCCAGAGCTCGGCGATGGCCACGCACAGTACCGCGGCCAAGAGCTCCACCATCGGGTAGCGCGGCGAAATCGCAGTCCCGCAACAGGATGCCTTTCCGCGTAGGAAGAGCCAACCGACGATGGGCACGTTGTTCCAGGCACGGATCGGGGTGCCGCAGCCCGGGCAATGACTCGGCGGCCTCACGACGGACATCCCCCGGGGCCAACGGTAGATAGCGACGTTGAAAAAACTCCCCCACGCCGCGCCCCAGGCGAAAGCCATCGCCCATACGACCCAGCGCCCCACATCCCCCGCAAGCATCCCCCGATGCTACCAGCGAACGAAGCACTGTCCCCTTTTTACGCGCTAGTGTTCGGATCTTGTCTCTCGCACACCAGTTTTCTGGAGCACACTAGTTGCGGGAGGCGGTTGGGGATGCGATTCAGGGACTGATCATGACCGGCGATGAGACCAGAGCGGCCCTGCGCGACTGCAAGCGGCTGGTAGTCAAGATCGGCAGCAGAGCCCTCTGCGCCGAAGGGGGGCGTTTTGCCGAAGTAGCCTCGCAGGTCGCCACTCAGGTCGAAGCCGGCCGCAAAGTGGTCCTCGTCTCCTCGGGAGCAGTCGCGCTTGGCAGAGCGCGACTCGGCCTCACCGAACGGCCGAAGAAGGTTTCCGTGCTGCAGGCGGCCGCGGCGACCGGCCAATCTTTACTCATGCGCGCGTTCGAGGACGCTTTCGAGCCGCTCGGTATTCACGTGGCGCAGGTCCTGCTGACACACGACGTGGTGACAGACCGAGACCGGTATCTTCACGCGCGAGAGGCGATCGACGAGCTTCTCAGGCTTGGTGTCGTTCCCGTCATCAACGAGAACGACACAGTGTCGATCGACGAGCTACGCTTCGGCGACAACGATCAGCTCGCGGCGATGGTGTGCACGCTCGTCGGAGCTGATCTGCTCGTGCTGCTGAGCGACGTCGCGGGCATCCTAGACCATCAAGACGCGCGAATCTCGCTTGTCCAGGAGGTCGCGGACATCGAGCAGTTCATCAAGCCTCCTGAAGGCGACGTCGGCCTTGGCGGGATGCAATCGAAGGTCGAGGCCGCGCGCCGCGCCACGCTGCATGGTTTGCCTGTCGTAGTCGGCCCTGCTGCGTCATCGCGCTTTCTCGACGAGCTCTTGCAGGGCGAGGACGTAGGGACGTTGCTGCTCCCGCACGGTTCGCCGCTGCCGAGCCGGAAGCATTGGATCGCGTACACACTCAAGCCGAAAGGTCGCATTGTCGTGGATGCGGGTGCGTGCCGGGCGTTGGAGCAACGCCACGCGAGCCTACTTCCGGCGGGTGTCGTTTCGACGACGGGTTCGTTCGAGGTCGGCGATTCCGTGCTGATTGTGAGCGAGTCCGGCGAGGAGGTTGCCCGCGGTCTCGCGCGTTACGGCGCCGACGCGGTGAACCGTCTTGCGGGAGGGCAGAGCCAGCAGATTGCCGAACGGCTAGGCACCCATGCCGGCGATGAAATCGTTCACCGGGACGACATCGTTCTCGTCCAGAATGGCGGCTGACCGGGGCAGATCCCGCTCGCCGTAAAAGGTGCTACCGTCGCGGGCTATGAGTGATGACTTGACGGCTCTCGTGACGGGTCTGGCCGAGCGTGCCAAGGCGGCTTCCCGCACTCTCGCGACGGCGAGCACCGAGCGCAAAGACGCCGTGCTGCGCCGTGCCGCGGAGGCGTTGCGAGGCGCTCCCGGGGACCGTGTGCTCGACGCGAACGCCAACGACATGACCGCCGCGAAAGAGATGGGGATCTCCAACGCTATGCTCGATCGCCTGCAGCTCGATCGGGCGCGTCTGAATGCGGTGGCTGACGGTCTCGACCAAGTGGCCGACCTCGCGGACCCGGTGGGCAGTGTCGT
>JAUXFZ010000519.1 GCA_030622585.1 Myxococcales bacterium | reverse complement strand
TCGATCGCAGGTACGACCAACCAATGGAGCGCCTCCGGGGAAGGCCTCTCCTCGTGGTCCTGCGCGTACGCCGGAGCGGCAGTGAACGCAGCAACCACTGCAGCAAACACGCAAAGGAGCCGCCGCATGTTGTCGCCTAGAAGCACCCCAGGAAGGTTAGGGCGGACTCGCCACCTGCCGCGGCTTGGACGATGGCCGCCGTCCCGCCGCTGACCGCCACGTCGACCCGATTGGGGGCATTATCGATGGCGTCGAGCACCTCGGCCTGTTTGACGATTGCGCCATCTTCGCCTCGTCCGACGACGGCGAGCTGGGTCCCTGCCATGACGAACCAGGTGTCGCTCGCCTCATCGAAGGCAAGCGCCGTCGGCCCGGTTGGCGCTTCCTGCGACCCTGGTGTGTCGATCGCCTCGTTACAGAAACCCCCCACGGTGCACTGCAGGGTCACTCCGCCGAGCTCGCTGAGACGGATGCCCCCATCCTGCAGATACACGACGCCGGGCCCCCCTCGGCCGATCGAGATACCCGGTGCGTGTCCGCGCGCAACATCGATGTCGAGCGAGAGCCCGCCGTCGTTTAAGAGCAACGCGGCACGGAGGTTGTCGCCTTGTTGCCACATGACGTAGAGGCCAGCGACGTCGAACACTTGAAAGGCTGGCACATCCATGACCGCGGTAGGCTCTTGCGCCAGACCCGAAAGATCGTCCCCGGCGAAGGAGTTCAAGGCGAAGGTTTGGATGCTCCGGTGGCCAAGGAAGCGTGGCGGCGAGGCCAGCACACGCGGGTGGTAAGGAGGAAAGTAGATACCCCACGACTCGGCCTGGTTCCAACCAGCGTGAAGTGCCTGTGCACTCACAATGATCGGGAGCAGGTTGGAGCTGATGTCAGCCTCGACGACGTGAAACGAGTTTTTCCCGAGCGCGATCAGGACGCGCCCGCCCGAACCGTCGGACTGCAGGAACTTCGAGGTTGGGTCCGGGCTGTTGATGTCGTCGTGATGGCCGGTCGGGTTGCCCCCTGTGTCGTACGTCTCGACCCGCAGTCGGCTGCCAATCGCCCGCGTGACGACGAAACCGCCGTCCACTGCCGTGACAGTCGCATGGTTGCTGAAGACTTCCTGCTTGAGCGACAACACCCCCTCATCGACCAACCCATCGCAGTCGTTGTCTTCGCCGTCGCACGTTTCTTCAGGCCCGTTGTCCTTCGTGCCATCGCAGTCGTTGTCCTTACCATCGCAAACCTCGTCGCTCGGGCCGACAGCGCCCTCACAAACAACGCCCGTGCCATCGTCGGCGCAGACGTATTCGCCTTCGACGCACTCGCCAACGCCTGCCCGCTCGCCACAGGGCTCACCGAGCTCGGGCCAATCTTCATCGACCTCGTTGTCGCCGTCGTTGTCGACCCCGTCGCACGGCTCGACGCCGGGTTCCGGCTCCTCACGCGTGACGGGGTCCGCGTTGTGACACGTCCCCTCCACCGCGATCAGAGGCTCGGGGCAATCCAGCGCTCCGCAGCCAATGACGACGACCGAGCTCAGGACGAGCAAGACGGTTGCAGGGTGGGACAACAGCGCACGCCGAGTGCACCTTGGGTGTATTTGCGGGGATCGTGACATGTCGATGAACTGCTTATCGACGGTTCCGGCCGCTGGTTGCGTGGATTTTGCCGGACAGCGAGCGTACCCCTTTTCGGCTTCAGAATGGCGTGAAATCCGCCACATAGTCCGAAAAACACTGCAAAAACAACCGGCCGTGCGGCCGACGATCTGACGGGAATCGTCTTCGAGGTGCTTGCGCCAACCGATGCTTGCCGGAGCAGAGCGTCTATGGCGGGCAGACGAAGTCGTAGGTGCACTCGGTCGAGACGAGCTGCGTGTGCCGAATCGCGGTGTGCCTCACAAGTGGCTGAAAATAAAGGGTTTCTGAGACGGCTGCGTGTCCCCTATTCGCGGGCTTGGAGGGGGGCTTCGGTGGGTGAGGGGTTGCTGCGTAGGAGCGTCAGGGCTGCGGGGTTGTTTAGGAGGTGGGCGGCGAAGAAGGCGGTGACGAATGTGGCGGTGTGGCCGTTGGCAGACTCGACGGATACGTAGGTGAAGGGTTCGCCGTTGGTTTGGCGGAGGTCGTCGCCGCATCCGGGTGTGAAGAAGTCGGTGAGGCCGGCGATGTTGGTGACCGACCAATGGCCTCCGTCGACGATGTCGAGCTTATAGGCCGGGGTGTTGGCCTTCGAGAAGTTCTCGCGAATGAACAGGTTGCCCGGCTCGCCGATGCTGTTGTCCTCGGTGGCTTCGAGTAGGCCCAGCGGGACGGTGATCATCTCCATCGACACCTGACCGTAGAGGATGTTCTCCATCGGCGCGGCCAGGCCGATGACCGCGGCGATGCGCGCGTCGTTTTGGGCGACTCTACCTGCGGTGACCGAGCCGATGCTGTGTCCGAGCATACCTACTTGCGATGCATTCGCGGTAACGCTTGCAGGAAGTGCGTTGCCGTCGAGCACTCGGTCGAGAATGAAACGGATGTCTGCCTCTCGAACGTCGACCAAGGCGTTGGCGAGTGGCGACGCGGTGCCCTCCAGGCGATCGAAGAGGGTATCGCCTTCGTGATCCGGAGAGACGACGACGAACCCGTGCGAGGCGAGGCGCTCCATCACGGCGTGCGCAGACCATCGCGTGCAGGTGTAGCAATGCGAGTAGAGG
>JAUXFZ010000297.1 GCA_030622585.1 Myxococcales bacterium | reverse complement strand
GTCAACGGCGAGCCGCTAGCCCCAAAAGTCGCGCCGGGCTTCGACGAAACCAAGGAGTTTCGGATCCGGATGCTATACCCCATCAGGTTCAAAATCCCGAAGCCTGCCTAGGTGCGTCTGTCAAGCACGTTCCATCCACGGCAACCGGACAGATCGAGGATCGGCTGAGCATCAATGCTCGACATAGGGGTCCACGCACCTGCTGACACGGCCGTGCCGGCTTCGCGCCGGAAGTTGGGCCGTGCTTCCATCGCAGGCAGCGGCCGGCGCGATCACCCGCTGCGGTTTGCGCGGCGATGCTAATGGGAGGTCATGCGAGCATGGATGGCCGCGCAAACCGCAGCGGGCTCGGACTCGTGTGGAACCATCGTTTCCATCTTGGCGTCTGCTGGCAACCGTGCGCGAGATGCTGCTGCTGAACGGCGTACATCAGGAAGCTATTGAGACAGGCAGCGGCTCGGGGCGAAGCAGGCGAACGACGAGCTCGATGAGTTGCTGGCGATGCTGCTTGGTTGCGCGGAAACGTCGGCGAATTCGGTCGCAGAGCCAACGACGCAGGCCGGTGCGCAGGTGCGACGGTACGGCCGCCACCAGAGTTGTGAGCTGACGACGCCAGAACACCTGTGCAACCGGCACGTTGATGGTGAGCAGCTCATGGATGATGGCGCCGAGGCGTGGCGCGAGGTCGAGTGGCGCAAGCGTAGCGGCCTTGCGCTCGAGATGCGCCATGACACTCAATTGCTCGCGCTCGAGCAGAGAGACGAGCTCCTCCTCGAACAACTGGAGCTCGCGTGCATGGTGGTGGTTGCGTGCGATGCCGGCAAGGTATCGGATGCCCGCGTCCGTCGGGAGGCTGCCGGTGGCATGCTTTGCGGCGTAAATCGCCACTGCAGTCTGCACCGCCTCGAGCGGCAGTGTCGAAAGCGAGTCGAGCACGTCGCCGTCCTCGGTCAGGCCAAAACGCGCACAAGCGTCCTCCAGCGTGGCACGTACGTAGGGATCGCGGCGGGCGGCCTCGCGTTGCTCACGGGCGTCGATTCGCTCCTTGATTGCGCGCAGCTTGTCGACAGCGGCGGCGACTTCCTCAGGTGACGGGTCAGCGTCGCGGTAGAGCTCGTACGGGGTCAGGCCGTCCTTGCGCCGAGGTCGATGGTTACGGCCACTACTGAACGCGCGTGTGACCGCGTGGGCAACGGAGAGGGCGATGCGCTCGGGACTCGTAGCATCGACGACCGCAGCGACAGGTCCGAGCTCCTGGGCAAAGAGGCCGAAGCCCCCCTCGATGGTCGCCTTGCTCTGACCGCGGCCCGGCGTGCCGTACATCGGAAAGGTGTTGTCAGGCAGCGCTGTGTTGAGCGCAGCGCTCTTGTTGGGCGCCTTGTTGTCGAGCAGCAGCGCCGCGGGAGCCCCACCGGTGGTCAGGACCCCCTCGTTGAACGGGACGATGACACCGACTGCGTCCTCGGTCGGGCGTACGGTGGAGCCGACGGTGGAGGTCGAGCCCACATCGACCATGGGCTGCCACGCGACGGTGAAAGGCTCGCTGTCGACGACCACCACGACCTCCTTGCCGTCGCTGCTCCACTGGATGCCGGGCGGTGGGATGAACGTGCTGCCACGGGCCGCGGGCTTGGGTGGCGGGCGGCGCATCAGCTTCCTGGCGGCGGCGAGGTGCAGGAGATCGGAGACGAACTTCTTGCCATGGCGGATGCCGAGGTTGCGCAGGTGCTCGCGGACGAAGGCGACGAAGGTGCCGTGCCAGTTCTGCCATTCCTTGACGATGCGAAGCATCTCGAGCGTGAAGCCGGCAGTGGGTGACGGTTCAGCGGGTAGCCCTTCAGTCTGGCCACTGCTGGCGATGGAGTCACCGTTGGACACGTCATCGTGGAACTCGGTGGACGCACCGGCGGACGTCAACGGTGAGCAACCTTCCGTGAGCGTGGCGGAATGCGCAGCGACCTCGACAGACTCTGGCGTGTTCGCTTCGGGCGTGAGCTCCGCCTTCGCCGACACCTCCACAGTCAGGACGTCGGTGGTGCCTGACGGAGTCGCACGGTGTGCAGCCCACCACGGTTTGAACGTCGGCAACGGGATGCCACATGCCTCGGCGAACTTGTCCTGCGTGAGCCGTTCGCCGACGCCCTCGCGGATCGCAAGCTCGACAACGAACAGACGCAGCTCGTCACTGTAGACGGTGCGCCCCCCGTCGACCCAGCAGCCAAGGTGCTCGAGGCGATAGCATAGAACCGCGTTCTCGATGCGGAGGCGCAGCAACTCGGCGTTGCCACCATCCGGCGGCGGTGGTGCTGCTGCCTCGGCTGTGCTGTTGTCCTCGAGTTGGGCGCGTAAGCGCGCTTCGTGTTCATACGCGGTCGAACGCGCGACACCGAGCGTGCGGATGACATCCACCGCGGAGACGTGGATGACAAAGCCAAGCCTGCGAAGGATGGCGAGCGCGCACACACAGATGGCTGCCTGCACAGCTGGTTCGTTCATGGGCGTCGAGAGGTGGCAGCGAGGCCGGCCGCCTCGGACGAGCGTCGCGGTGCCGCTACCTCACCGGCCAACCACGCAGTGAGCACCGCCAGCGGGATCTTGCATGTCTCAGCAAAGTCCTCTCGTGATTTGCGTTCGCCAATCCCCACACGCTCCGCGAGTGCGAGGATGAAGGCTCGCAGGTCGTCGGAATAGGTTCTGCCCTCGCCGTCCCACCAGCAATCAGGGTGCTCGAGGCGGTATCTCAACACCTCGCCCTCGAGGCGCAAGCGCTCGATAGCTTCATTGCGCTCGAGAGCTTCATCACGTTCGAGCGCGGCTCTCAGCCTCGTCTGCTGTGCGCGCCCCTCGGGGACGGTGACGCTGAGCGCACGGCAGATCTCCTCGTCGGAAATGCCGAGCGGCAGGTCCAGTCCCTCGATGATGTCGCGTGCGAGGAGGCAGAGGGCCACCTCACCGGCTTTGAGTTTGGAGCGTAATGTTGTGTTCTTGCCCATGCCTCCAGTATCGGCGCTGGGCCCGAGGTCGTTCGGTACTACGTTGTCGTCTCGGGTGGCTCTGCCACAACAGCGGACGGCCAGACGCGCTCACCGAGCAACCACAGCTCGGGCCGGCCGCCACGGGAGACAACGCGGAACAGCTCGAGTGTACGCGCATCGGGCGACAAGGGCCCCGGCACGACGACGGGGTCGCCGCGCTCGATCTGCGCGAGCACCTCATCGACACGACCGAAGAACCGGTCGGCCGGCACGAGCAGGCCACCGAGCCCCTCGTGCACCCGGTCGAAGTTGTAGCCGCTGACCCAACGGGCGATCTGAAGCCGTGCATCGGCGACGTCGGCGAACTCGACGCGCGAGAGCAGCTCCTTGCGCACGTTGGCGTTGAGCGCCTCGAGCTTGGAGTTGGAGCCACGCTTCGATGCCTTGATGAAGTCGACACCGTAGTCGCCACAGGCGCGCTCGAGTTGGCTCTCGCCGCGCCAAGAGAAGAAGCCACTTCCGCCGTCGATCACGATCTGCTCGGGCTTGCCGTGTCGCGAGATCGCGAGGTCGAAGGCCTCGATGACGGGGCCGGCGCGCTCGCCCTCGCACAGTGCCCAGCCCACGAGGAAGCGGCTGAAGTCATCCTCGATGAGCAGGAGGAACAGCTTCTTCTTGTGCAAAAAGAAGTGCAAGAAATCGAAGTGCCATTGCTGACTGGGTCGTACGGCCTCGTAGCGGCTGGCCGGTCGCCGCTCGACCTTGATCTTGGGTGGCACGTAGCCGTGTTCCTCAATCACGCGCCGCACCGTCGAGGTTCCAACGCGGAGTGCATGCGTGCGACGCAAGAGCTGGCGCACCTGACGCGGGCCAAGCGCCTGGTTCTCGAGCCAGGTCTCGGTGATCAGGTTGTACCGTTCCTCGGACAGCTTGCCGGTGATGCGTTTGGGCCGACTCGAGCGCGGTGCGAGCGCCTCCTCGGCCTGCTTGCGTGTGCCCGCGCCGCGTTGCCTGCGCCGCCATTCGTAGATCGACCAGCGCGACACACCCTTCTTCTCAGCCGTGGCACTCACGCCGAGACGCGCTGCCTCACGAAGTATCTCCTCCTTCTCGGCCACGCCGTATCGCCGACCCTTGCGGCCGTGCAGGACGGCTACGGAACCACCTGATGTCGGGGCGCCCATCGCCTCTGACTCCATCCATAGTTGCACCGAACGCTCCGACATCCCGAACTTCGTGGCAGCCGCTGCTGCGCCGTGCTCTCGACCCCACTTCGCCGCCGCCGCCTTCGTCTCGCTGCTCCACCGCCGACCACGTCGCGGATACCTCCGCGTGCGTTTCTTCTTCCGTCTGGCCATGAGCTCCCTCCATCCGTTCGGAGCGGCAACATGGCCGCCCCGGTGTCTGGCCGATCAGGCCCGATCACGGATGGAAGGTGTAAGACACGGGCACATAGGCAGCTCGGCATATACATCCTGGTCTCGCGTGAGCGACTGGGACTCGTTCGGCGGCGG
>JAUXFZ010000085.1 GCA_030622585.1 Myxococcales bacterium | reverse complement strand
GGAGACGTAAACGCTCAACGATAAGCGCGAATCAAGTCCAGCGCGACGGGGTCCGACCAGTCGAGCGCGCCGTCGAATCGAAAGCGCACCACGCCGTCAGCGTCGATGATCCAAGTCTCCGGAAAGAGGTTGGTACCGAATTGCTCGGTAACTACTTTGCGGTCTGCGTCCAGCAGGCTCGTGATGCGCGAGGACGCCGGAATAATCGTCTCGACTTCTTCCCAGGTCCGGTCGGTAGAGATCGCGACGACTTCGACATCACCCCAGTCTTCGATGATCTCGGCCAGCAGCTCTATCGTCGGCATCTCTTGGATGCAGGGCCGGCACGTCACCGTCCAGAAGTTCATGACGATGACCTTGCCGCGCTGTTCGGACATCTTCCATTGACCGCCGCCTTGCTTTGGAAGCGTAAAGTCGGGCGCGAGGCGCGACGCACCCAAGTAGTGGGGAACGCCACCCTGGCCGTCCATCAACTGTTCGAAGCGCGCGTTCCCGAGGAGTGCCCGGAACGGGGCCTCTCGCGCCTGGGTTCGGGCATCGGCAACAGCGCCGGTGAAGATGAACACCATAGGGAACGCGATCGCGGCCACGATGATGGTGGCGATGAACTCACGACGAGACACCGTAGTGCCTTAGCGCTTTCCGAGGCCCAGTGAAAGTGGATCGTCGATCTCGGGCGGGCGCACCTTTTCTCCCCCGACCAGGACGTAGATCCCTTCTTCGTCCTCGCTTATCCACTCGCTCATCTTGCTGACGGCGTGATTGTCGAAACGGGCTGGGCACCGGCCCTCTCGAACGGCACACCACAGCGCTCCCTCGGGCCCCTGACGAAGGGAGGCCGGATCTAGGGGCTCGCGCAAGTCCCCCGAGAGAAGCAGGCCGATCCCATCGGCGCTAGTGTCGATGTCCTTCACGAAATACGCGGGGCCCTCGATTTCGATGTACGCCCAGTTGATCGCGTTGCTCAGGCAGAAGCGGCCATCTTCGGCTCGGTCCACCCAGCTATCGAACGAGCGGGCCAGGTTTGGGTGGTCGATCCGATCATCTCCGTTGAACCAGCGACCCCGGGCATCGCGACGGATGTCGGTCTCTCGACTGCGGCTTTGAAGAAACTGCGCTGGGTCCATGACGCCTCGCAGACTACAATGCGACTCGATGGCGAGAAAGAGCCGAAAGCTCGTGGTCGTGTCGAACCGCGGCCCGTATCGGCATGAAGCCACCCGGGGACACGAACGCTGGGTCCGTGCTGCGGGCGGCTTGGTGACGGCACTCGATCCGGTCTTGCAAAAGCGCGGGGGGGTCTGGGTGAGCGCAAAGCCGGCCAAAGACTTCGATTCGGTCACGGTTCCGGCGCCGCACCTCGCGTACGACCTCGCGCACATCTCGCTCAAGGCGTCGGAACAACGCGGGTTCTACGAAGGGGTCTCCAATGCGGTGCTTTGGCCGCTGCTTCACGGCTTCGAGCCGACAATTCAGCTGGGAGAGGCACCCTGGTCGAGTTACGTAAGCGCCAATCAAGAGTTCGCCGATACCACCCTGTCGACCAGCGGGCCGGGCGACCTGATCTGGGTTCAGGACTACCACCTGATGCTCGTACCCGGGCTGCTGCGAGCGAAGCGGCCGAAGGCTCGGATCGGCTGGTTCTGCCACATCCCCTGGCCGCCGCCGGACACGTTCGGCATCCTTCCGTGGCGTGAGGAAATCCTCGAGGGTCTGCTCGGTGCAGACGTCCTCGGTTTCCACCTTCCGGAATACGCCGAGCACTTCCGCCAGTGCGTCCAGCGCTTCACCGCCCACCGAGTTTCGCGTGGGACAGTCCAGTACGGCGGCCGAAAAGTGAAGACGATCGCTGCGCCGATTGGAATCCCGGTGGACGACCTGCAGGCGCTTGCGATCGACCCGGACGTCGGGCGCGACGTCGAACGGATCCGCCAATCGATGGGGAACCGCCAGCTGCTCCTCGGCGTCGACCGCCTCGACTACACCAAGGGGATTCCGGAACGGCTCGCCGCTTTCGAACGCCTACTGCGCCGCGACAAAACGGCGCGCGCCCGGTACGCCCTAGTCCAGATCATGGTGCCAAGCCGAACGGACGTGAAAGCCTACGCGGACCTCAAGGAAGAAATCGATCGCATGGTGGGTGACATCAACGGACGCTACGCAGAAACGGGCCGTGTTCCGATTCACTACCTCTATCGGAACCTCAGCCAGCGAGCGCTCTTCGCGCACTACCGAGCAGCAGATGTCGCCTTGGTGACGCCGTTACGCGATGGGATGAACCTCGTCGCGCACGAGTACGCCGCTGCCCGAACCGACGAGGAGGGCGTACTGATCCTGAGTGAATTCGCGGGCGCTGCGAAGCACCTCAAGGGGGCGCTGCTGGTGAACCCGTATGACGTGGAGTCGACCGCCAGCGCCGTTCATCGCGCACTGCACATGAAGGTCTCAGAGCAGCGCACGCGGATGCGCTCCTTGCGCACCGAGGTCATGCGGCTCGACGTACATCGTTGGGCCAATGGGTACATCGCGGCGCTGGAGGGCAAGTGAGTCGCCTCGACGCGCTCGTCGAAACGCTTCTCACCCTCGAGCGCCCGCTCCTCTTGGCGCTGGACGTCGACGGCACACTCTCCCCCATCGTGCGCGACCCGGACCTCGCCGAGATCCCGGCGTCTACCCTGGCCACGCTCGCATCGCTCGCCGACGCACCTATGGTGGAGGTCGCAATCGTCACGGGGCGCGATCTAGGCTCTCTTTCGCGGATGGAACAGCTCGAAGGCGTGTGGCGCGCGGTCGAGCATGGGGCGTTGGTGTTGGCTCCGGGACAAGTGCCATCGAAGCGTGAGCTCACGGGCACCCAGCGCACGGCACTGAGTCGCTTTCGACAGTGGGTCGAGGCGCACGCCGGGGATGCGTTCATCGAGTACAAGCCCCAGGCGATCGCGGTACACGTTCGCGCGGTCGCCGAGGGCGACCCCGCCCGCGCGGAGTGGCTGCTTGCAGAAGCCGATGAGCTTGCCCAGCGTCTGGGCCTCCACGTGCGGCGAGGCAAAGCCCTTCGCGAAGCCGAGGCTGTAGTTCACGATAAGGGCACCGCGCTCCGGGAGATCTTCGAGCGCTCGAGCGCGAAGTCCGTGTTCTTCGCCGGAGACGACCTCACCGACTTTCCCGCTATCGATTTTGCGTCGGCGCACGGTGCGGGTGCATTTGTTTGCTCGGAGGAACAGCGCGTGGCGCCATCCAGCCCGGCTACGCTACTACGGAGCGTGGACGAGGTTGCCGTGGTCCTTTCGCAATTGTTGCAACGCATGACCGCCTGACCGGTGGCACGAGGACCTTCCCGTGGTAGAGGCAACGCATGTTGGATCGAGAGATCGCGGAAGCCGCTCGCATTGCGCGTAAGGCCGGCGCTATCTTGATGGACGTCTACGCGACCGATTTCGCCGTCGCATACAAAGCCGAGGCGGACCCGGTGACCGAGGCCGATACCAAGGCCAACTCGTACATCGTGGGCGAGATCCGCAAAGCGTTTCCGGGCGACGGCATCGTGGCCGAAGAGACGGAAGACCGAAGTGACGCGCTCGGGGGAGGACGCTGCTGGTACGTCGACCCGCTCGACGGCACCAAGGAATTCGTAGCGAGAAACGGCGAATTCTCCGTCATGCTCGGCCTAGCTATCGACGGAGTGGCCGCGGCTGGAGTCGTGTATCGACCGGTCAACGACAAGCTCTACGCGGGCGTCGTCGGCGCCGGGGCGTACCTCGAGGACCGGGGCGAGCGGAGCCCACTGCATGTCAGCACGGTGACAGACCCGAGGCGCCTGAAGCTCGTGGTGTCTCGCTCGCACCGCAACCGAGCGGTCGGCAACGTCGTCACCGAGCTGGGGATTACCCAAGAAACGACGAGCGGCTCGGTGGGGCTCAAGGCCGGCCTGATCGCGGAACAGAAGGCCGACCTCTACATTCACATCGCGGACAAATCGAGCCTGTGGGACGCGTGCGGACCCGAAGCGGTTCTCAGGGCGGCGGGCGGGCGCTTCACCGATTTGTCTGGAAACCCATACCGCTACGGCGGCGCGGACATGCGCAACCGAAGCGGTATTCTCGCCTGCAACGCGGCGGCGTACGACGCCGTCCTACCCGCGGCGCGTGACGCGGCCCGAGCTATTGGGCTCGTCGACTGAAAGGCAACGATGGCACCGGTGGACTGGCAGCAAAACTGGAGGGCGGGGGCCACACCGTGGGACGCGGGCGCATCGCCCCCAGCGCTCCGAAGCTTGGTCGATCGCGGCGCCGTTCCCTCCGGCCGGATCCTCGTCCCGGGGTGCGGCACCGGCTACGATTTGGCCACGCTCGCCCGAACGGATCGAGAGGTCGTGGGCATCGACCTCTCCGAGGACGCGCGCAAGGCGTTTTTCGTCGCGCATCCGGAGCTCCCAGGCAGCGTCGTCTACGAAGTGGCTGACTTCTTTTCGTACACCCCGGCCGATGGCTTCGATTTCGTCTGGGACTACACTTTTTTCTGCGCGCTCGACCCAGGCCAACGGACCTCGTGGAACGAGGCAATGCGGCGTCTCGTGAACCCCGGTGGCGTGCTCGCCACCCTCCTCTTCCCGTTTGAAGACCCGATCTCCGGAACACAGGGACCGCCCTGGCCGGTCAACACCAGCATGGTGCGCAGCTACGTCGACGGCGGGTTCGAAGAGCTCGAGACAGCCGAGGTGAACCGCACGCACCCAGGGCGCGAAGGCAAGGAGCGCCTGGTGCTGTGGCGGCGCGGGGCCTAATCGTGGTCGGGCAGTGGAATGGAAGACGACTTCCATTTCACTTCTGAAAAACCTAGCCGGTAATCCGCCGTCGCTCCTTCTTCGCGGACGCCGATCCATACCTGGGTCGTACCGATGGGGAAATCGGAACGGATCATCGGATCCTTCGTACCGCCACGGTTGTCGTTGCACAGGACCGCGCCGCCCGGCTTTCGCACGACGAGGAGCACATCGGAACGCGAACGCGCCAGCACGTGGAGCCGCAAGAACGCCGTGTCTGCGTCGAGGAGATAGTCGGGAGCTTCCGAGATCCACCCCTTGCACTTCCGGTGAATCGACTTGGCGCTGACCTCCCCCAGGGCCGTGCCGCCAACCACTCTCGGGTCGGGACTGAAACCTGCGTGCAGCGGTACCACGCCGAAGCGCGAGGTCGACTGTTCGTAAGGGTCCTGCGCTTCTACCGGCTCGCGCGCACGCCGGACTTCGGGTGGCTCACGCGGGGCTTCCTCGCGGGTGCATCCAGCGATCGCTGCCAACCCCGCCAGAAGGGCTATGGCCGCTCTCGAAAGTGCCTGGCGATGCACTAGCCGTCGCTGGCGCTTGTGGGTGCGCCAGGCGGGACGGTGTCGCGCGTCGCCCCCTTGATCACCTTCTGCGCCAACGTGGCCAGGCTGCGCGCGCCGCTCTTCTTGAGAAGCGATCGAATCTGCGCCTTGACCGTATTCTCGGCGACCCCGAGGGCTTCCGCGAGCTCCTTTCGCGACAGCCCGTCGACCGACAGCGTCAGTAGCTCGGTCTCGCGGCGGGTGAGCTTGAGCTGCCGGGCCAGATGTTCGATGCGCTGCCCGATCGCCACGTCGTCCACCCGCTCCTGCGCGAGCGCGCGCTGAATGAACGGATTGAGGTTATCGGCGGAAGCCGGCTTGCAGACGTACTCGCCCCGCATCGTCTGAACTTTGTTGACTACATCACGATTGAGCTCGCCGGTCAGAACGAGCACGGGCAGACCCCCGTGGGCTTCCCGGATCTCCGCGAGCAGGTCCAAGCCGTACCCGTCGGGCAGAATCAGGTCCAAAACGACGCCGGTCCACTCCGCGTGGTTGTCCAGCTTGTCGCGCGCCGCTTCCATGCTGTGCACGACCTCCACAGGGCCGTGACGCCCGAATGTACGAGCAAGGGTCCGAGCCAATGTTGGCTCGTCCTCGACGATCAGAAACCCTCCCGGCATGCGGCGTAAGCTAACCTAGTTGACCCGTCCGGTGGTACGGATTCCCTTCGGGGTCGGTGGTTTTTTAACCCCTGTCTACCTCGAAAAGGGAGGCGCGCGCTGAAATGATCAATGATTTCTAATGGTTCTCGGAGTAGGCGGCTGCGTGAGCCGTCGGAGGCCAGCGCAGCCGGCGGGGCGAGAATTGGCGCTGACTTGACGCGAGGCGTCGGCGACCCTTGAATGAACCCGGAACATGTACGGGGTTGTGATCACCGACGAGGGGGGCGTACAGCGAAAGCTCGATTTTTCGAAGCCGGAGCTGACGGTTGGGCGCGTCCAAGGCAACGACATCGTCTTGTCGAAACGCAACGTGTCCAAGCAGCACGCGCGCTTGACTCTAAAGGGCGAGCAGGCGGTCGTGATCGACCTCAACAGCACCAACGGGACCTGGGTCAACGGACGTAAGATCTCCTCGCCGCAGCCATTGAAGCGTGGCGACAAGATCTACATCGCGGACTTCATCATCACGCTCGAAGAGCAGAACGCTGACGCCGAACGTGCGAGCTCCGCACCGCGTGTTTCAGAACCGCCACCGCTGCCAGCCAAGCAGTCGACACCGACCCAAAGTACCATGCCGCCCCAGAGCTCGGTTCCGGCACGACGTCCGGTGAGCCCGCGCCGCTCGATCGCAAGCGACTCGAGAACGCCAGCAGGGCGCATAGATGGGCGAGGCACCAGCCTGCCGCCTCGCATCGAACGCAGAGAGACCGGCGAAGCTCGGCTGCCCGCAGGAACCGACACCCAGATTCCGGTAGCCGATCCGCTCGGCGCGCTGATGAGCCGCCTCGCCGGGCGCATGGACATCGACAATGTCGATCCCGCGGCCATGCAGAACCAGGAGCGGTGGTCTGCGGCGCGCGCAGCGATCGCCGAAACGTTTCTGTCGATGCAGACCGATGGCTCGGTGAATGGCGACATCGACATGCGCCCGGTCGCGCACATGGCCTTGCACGAAGCGGTCGGTCTGGGTGCGCTCGACGACCTCCTGTCCGACGAAGCAGTGCGTACGGTGGTCGTGAAAGGTCCTTCCCACATATTCGTCGACAGGGGTGAAGGGCTACAAGCGGAGCCGTTGAAGTTCTCGTCCGAGCACGCGCTGCACAGGGTAGGTCGCCGTCTCGCCGCCGGCACCGGACAAACACTCGAAGCACAACCCGTCCTTCATGGACGACTCTCATTCGGTCCTAGACTGACGATCATGCAGTCGCCCCTCGTGGCGAAGGGGCCCATGATCGAGCTTCGCATTGGAAGCACGAAGTCGCTCGAGCAACTGGCGGAGGCGGGCTGGATGAGCGGTGATGCCGCCACGTACTTGGCGAAGGCGGTCGCGGAGTGCCGCAACATCGTCGTCGCGGGGCCTCGCGGCTCTGGCGTGGCCGAGGTGATGTCTGCGCTGGCTCGGGAGCTGCCGGAGAGCGAAAACACCGTCGTGATCGAAGCGGTTCCGGACCTCGACCTCGATCGGGACCGGATGGTCTCGCTGACCGCCACCGATTCGGGCATCTCCCTAGGAGAAGCGATCCAGCACGGAACGCGTCTCGAAGCAGAACACCTGGTGATCAATGACCTCTCAGGGGCCGACACCATGACGGCACTGGTGGCGGTGCTCGGGCGCGAACCCGGTCACATCCTCGGAGTACACAGCTGGAGCACGAAAGACGCCATCGAGGGCCTCATGTTAGCTGCGGGATGCGGCGGGGCGGAACGCGCGTGCGTCGCGCAGCTGGTGGGTGGCGCAATCGACCTCGTCATCGCGGTGCAGCGTGGGCCGGAGGGTCGGGGCGTGAGCGGGATCCTCGAAATCCAAGGCCACGAAGCCGGGGACGTCAGCTTTCAGTCCGTCCCGTTCTGAGCAACTCGGTCAGGCGCCCTTGCTCAGCACGGCCACCGGCGTCGCGCTGATACCGGGGGCTGGGTACGCCGGCCGCGCGAAGTAGTAGCCCTGGCCGTAGTGGGCGCCGCAGTCGATGGCGACCTTCATCTCGGTTTCCTGCTCGATGCCCTCGGCCACCACACGCGCGCCGAGCTCGTGGCAGAGCCGCACGAGGTGGCGCACCAAGACCTGCGCACGGCGGTCGTCCGCGAGATCGGCAATCAGCGTTCGATCGAGCTTCACAATCTCTGGGTTGAGGTCGACGATG
>JAUXFZ010000493.1 GCA_030622585.1 Myxococcales bacterium | reverse complement strand
CTCACGGCCGATGCGGCGGGTCCCAAGCATCTCAACATCCGGCTGACCCGCGCCAAGCTCGAATCGATGATCGACGACCTGGTGCAGCGCACCCTCGAACCCCTCAAAAAGGCCCTTTCGGACGCTGGCAAGACCGCGGCCGATATCTCAGAGGTCGTATTGGTTGGTGGCTCGACGCGCATGCCGATCGTGCAGGAGACCGTCAGCAAGTTCTTCGGCAAGGAGCCCCACAAGGGCGTCAATCCGGACGAGGTCGTCGCACTAGGGGCGGCGGTTCAGGCGGGCGTGCTCTCGGGCGACGTCCAGGACATGGTTTTGCTGGATGTGACGCCGCTCAGCTTGGGCGTCGAGACACTCGGCGGCGTCATGACCGCACTCATTTCGCGGAACACCACCATTCCCTCACGCAAGGAAGAGGTGTTCTCGACAGCGGAGGACAGCCAGACGAAGGTAGAGATTCACGTCCTTCAAGGCGAGCGGGCCGAGGCGAGCAGCAACCGCACGCTGGGGCGTTTCCACCTCGAAGGCATCATGCCGGCACCGCGCGGCATCCCCAAGATCAAGGTGATCTTCGACATCGATGCCAACGGCATTCTGTCCGTGACGGCCAAGGACGAGGCGACCGGCAAGGATCAGAAGGTCACGATCACCGCCAACAGCGGCCTGTCGGACGAAGAGATCGACGGCATGGTGCAGGATGCGGCTTCCCACGAGGAAGAGGATGGCAAGCGCCGCGAGCAGGTCGAAGCCCGCAACAAGGCGGACCAGCTGGCCTACGGAGTCGAGAAGGCGCTAGGGGAGGTCAAGGACAAGCTTCCCGCCGACAAGGTTGCCGACGTCGAGGGCAAGGTGAAGTCGCTCCGCGATGCCATCGAGGCCAACGACAGCACGGCGATGGCCACCCACACGGAGGCCCTCGAGGCGGCGATGAAGGAAATCGCCGAGGCTGCTTACGGTGCCGCTGCTGCCGAGACCAACGGCGCCCCTGGTGAAGCGGCCGCAGAAGCCGGCGCCGAGGAGTCGGGCAAGGGTGACGACGACGTCATCGATGCCGAGTTCGAAGAAGGCGAATAACCCCGGCCTAACAGACTTGAACGACCCCGTCCGGCCTGGTGCCGCGCGGGGTTTTTCATTGTGCTTGCCCCAACCCGCCTAACCTCTATGTACTGGCGTGGCCGCCCCGAATGGGCCGCTCGAACTTCCATGCCGGCACTCGATATTCCTTTCTTCGGCACGCTGCTGCTGTGCCTGATCCTCATCAGCGCGTCGTACACCATGGCGGTGGCGATGGGTGCGGGCCGGGGACGCCCACATCTGCTCCCCTCCGCTCGCTGGGGCACGTACGCGACCTGTGCGCTGGTGCTCGTTGCGGTCTGCGTGTTGGCGTACGCGTTCCAGGTCCACGACTTCCGGATTCGGTACGTCGCTCGCTACAGCGACCGCTCGATGCCCTGGTGGTACCTGATCGCATCGCTGTGGGGCGGGCAAGATGGCTCGCTTCTGTGGTGGGCATTCCTACTTTCGGCCTACACGTTCTTCGTGACCCGCTGGCTTCGCGGTCGCTACACTGAGCTGCAGCCGTGGATCATCGCCACGCTCATGAGCATTCTGATCTTCTTTGCAATCTTGATGCTCTTCGCCGCCAACCCGTTTGCGACGTACATCCGAACGACCCCCGGCGACGGAGAAGGCCTCAATCCGCTGCTTCAGAACTACTGGATGGCCATCCACCCGCCCACGCTCTACCTCGGGTTCGTGGGCTGGTCGGTTCCGTTCGCGATCTTGATCGCGGCGCTCATCACCGGGCGCCTTGGGAACGAATGGGTGCGTGCCGCGCGTCTATGGTCGATGATCGCCTGGGCCTTCCTGTCGCTTGGTCTGCTGCTCGGCCTCCTCTGGTCGTACGAAGAGCTCGGCTGGGGCGGCTACTGGGCGTGGGATCCGGTGGAGAACGCGTCGTTCCTGCCCTGGTTGGTCGGCACTGCCTACCTGCACTCCGTCTTGATTCAAGAGCGGCGGCACATGATGAAGGTGTGGAACGTCTTCCTCCTGGCGCTGACTTTCTTTCTGACCATTTTCGGTACGTTCCTGACGCGATCAGGGCTGATCGCGAGCGTGCATTCCTTCGCCAAGTCCGACATCGGGCAGTACTTCGTTTGGTACATGGCCTTTCTGTTGATCGGGATCGCGGCCTTGATGATTTGGCGGCTCCCGAAGCTGAAGTCTGACAACGAAATCGAGTCACTGGTCAGCCGCGAGTTTGCCTTCTTGCTGAACAACTGGGTGCTGCTCGGGATGATGGTGTTCGTGCTGACCGCGACCACGTTCCCGCTGCTCAGCCAGTGGCTTCGAGGCGAGGAGGCCACCGTGGGCCCCGCCTTCTACAACAAGTGGATGGTCCCGCTCGGCCTCGTGCTCCTGTTCCTGGCGGGGCTCGGGCCATTGATCGCGTGGCGAAAGGCGACTGGGTCCAAGCTCGCCCGCGCGCTGCTCTTCCCGATTGGCGTGGGTGTGTCGGTCGGCGCGCTTCAGTTCCTCTTTGGGGCGAGCATCGGGTATCCACCCATCGTCGAGCCCACCGAGATTTACGACACCACGACAGGCACCGTCCTCGCGTGGATGTCGGCTGTGGCTCCCGTCGTGTCGTTCTCGATCTGCGCATTCGTGCTCGCGAGCATCGGTCAGGAATTCTGGCGCGGCGTACGGGTTCGCATGAGGAAGGGCGAGAGCGCGGGCACCGCGCTAGTGCGCCTCGTGTCCAAGGGCCGACGCCGCTACGGCGGGTACATCGTTCACATCGGCGCCGTCTTCATGTACATCGGCTTCACTGGTGCGGCGTACGACGTCGAGCAGGAAAGCGCGCTTCGCCCCGGCGAGACGATGTCGATCGGCAGGCACACGGTGCGCTACGACCAGCCTCGCATGGAGACCGATCCCAGCAAGCGGATGATCTTCACGGACATGACG